>JANMKH010000291.1:0-20782 GCA_031371965.1 Sulfuriferula sp. | reverse complement strand
ATCTTCGCAGCCACCTCATCGGCGCCTTTGGCGACGACTTTGGGTGCGCGCATCGCACCGTCCGAATATTTGAGTGCCACGGCGTAGTGGGTCGGATTGGTCACCACCACGTCCGCCGTTGGCACTTCGGACATCATGCGGCGACGCGCCATTTCACGTTGTTGTGCGCGAATTTTTGCCTTGATTTGCGGATCTCCGTCCGATTCCTTGGCTTCCTGGCGAACTTCCTGGCGCGTCATTTTCAGTTTATTGGCGTGATGCAATACTTGATAAGGGGCATCAATCAGGACGATCACACCCAAGGCACCGGTAATCGTGATAAAACTGATCCACAGCAGGCTGCCAAGATGGGCGCTGCCTTCATGCAGGGATTCAACACTCAGGGCCAGAACCGCGTCTTTTTGCTGCCAGATCACCAGACTGGCAACCACGCCCACCAGAATGGTTTTGGCTATTGCTTTGCCGAATTCCACCGCCGCATTGGAAGAGACCAGATTACCCAGTCCTTTAATTGGGTTCATGCGTCCAAAATTCGGTTGCAGTGACTTGATGCTGAACAACCAGCCGCCAATGATGGCGGGGGTAGCCAGGGCAACAATAATCAATAGCAGTGCTATCGGCGCGAACACCAGCAACAAATCGCCCAGGCTCGCACCAAGGTGCGCAAAAAGTGCAGACATATCAAATGCCTGGCTACGCTCAAAGCTGAGGCCGGAAACAAGCGTACTTTCCAGCTGACGAATCAGCTTGTCACCTGAAAACCAGATACCGCTTCCCGCAGCCATCAGCATGGTGAAAGTGGCCAGCTCGCGCGAACGCGGAACATTGCCGTCCTCACGCGCCTTTTCAAGTCGCTGTGGGGTGGCTGATTCGGTTTTTTCGAGATCGCTGTCTTCAGACATCGCCTGTTCCTATAGCGGGACCGTCTTGCCTTCAACATGACGCATAGCCGGATCACACAGCTACGATTATTGGCGACAAAACGTGCAGGCCATCCGGGGAATAAGTACATAAATCCCCCCGTATTTCATTGAAGACCAGAAATTGATGAGATCAACGGCGAAATATGGCTAAAGACTTCCAAAATATTTGCCGATGTAACAATGTCAGCCTGAATCAGGCCACAGGGGTTTGATTCTGTATGAATGAATTGGCTTAACAAGCCTTGCTGACTCTATGACAAAAGGCCGTATATGCGTGACAGATTTGAAGACATGCCGGGCTTCAATACCAAATATGTACCACCCGACCATCCGGGCATCGACCAATGACACTCAATCCCGACCGGTACCGACAGCTTGGCCCCTTGCTGCAAATAGGTAGCCGCGCACTTGCGTTTTCAGGAAACGGCATTGTCATCCTGGATGCAACGACCGCATCCAATCCGATTATTTTTGCCAACGATGCCTTTTGCCGTATGACCGGCCATGCAATCGAAGAAGTCGTTGGACGCGATTTTTCTTTTTTACTCCGCAATCATCACGATGAAGATGAGATGGCCGCAGTTTACAGCGCGCTTGCCAACAAGAGCGAAGCCAATCTGGTACTGCGCAAGTATCATCAGGACGGCGCTGAAATCTGGTGCAAACTGCTCATTTCCCCGGTGCCCGATGAAACTGACCAGGTTACGTATTTCATTGGTGTGCAAACCGACATTTCCGAGCATAAACGTGATGAGGAGCGACTTGCGCATCAGTCTACCCACGACGCGCTTACCGGACTGCCTAACCGCAATCTGCTCAAAGACCGCCTGGAACAGGCGATAGCACAAACCGATCGCAGCGAAGATAGCGTGGCGCTGCTATTCCTCGACCTGGATCACTTCAAGTTGATTAACGACAGTCTTGGACATGCTGCGGGTGATCGGATGCTGCTCGACGTGGCCGAACGCCTACGCGTCTGCGTCAGAGAAGGTGATACGGTATCCCGGCATGGCGGCGATGAATTCGTACTGGTGTTGCGGGAAATTGATCAGTCGCATCATGTGGCAACGATTTGCGAAAAGATATTCCGAACCATTGCGGATCCATTTTTCATACAAGGCCATAACTTCCACGTTACTTGCAGCATCGGCATCGCGCTTTATCCGCAAGACGGTACGGATACGGCGACACTCTTCAAATACGCCGACATGGCCCTGTACCAGGCGAAAGACCATGGGCGCAACCACTTCCAGTTTTTTTCCAGCGAAATGAACGAGCGCATGCAGGAGCGCGTCATGCTGGACGAAGCCTTGCGTTCTGCTATTGCCAATGATGAACTACTCCTGCACTACCAGCCGCTGGTTAGCCTGAGTACGGGCCAGTTAGTCGGACTGGAGACACTGGTACGATGGCAGCACCCCGTATTCGGCATGGTTTCGCCAGTGCGGTTCATACCCATTGCCGAAGAATCTGCCCTGATCGCCAGTATTAGCGAATGGGTATTACGTAAAGCCTGCCAGGATATACGTACCTGGATTGACCAGGGCCTGACAGGATTCCAGGTTGCCGTGAACGTTTCGCCCAGACAGTTCCGTGACCCCAGGCTGGCGGATCGGATTGAGCGTGTGCTCGCCGAGTACCACATCAATCCGGGCATGTTATCTCTGGAGATTACTGAAACGGTATTGATGCAAGACACTGCATCGAGCGAAGCCACACTTCTCCAACTCAAGGCGCTGGGAGTAGATCTGGCGCTGGATGATTTCGGAACGGGTTATTCCTCATTAAGTTATTTGAAGCGTTTCCCGTTCGACCGCGTCAAAATTGATCGCTCCTTCGTCAAGGACATCACTACCGATGCTGATGATGCGGCGATATCGAAAGCGATTATTTCCATGGCCCACAGCCTCGGCATACGGGTCGTCGCCGAAGGAGTCGAGACAGCAGCTCAGTGTCAATTTCTACGCCGCCATCGATGTGACGAAATGCAGGGATACTACTTCAGTCGGCCGCTTCCACCTGTGGAAATAACCGCGTTGCTGATAGAAAAAAAACATCTCCCGGAAAATATTTTAATCCGGAAGAAATCAACGCGCATCCTGCTTCTGGTGGACGCCGATCCTGATATTTTGGCAGCACTGCAACAATTGCTGCACCAGGACAAGTATCTGATCATGACCGCTTGTAACGCAGAGGAAGCGCTGGCGCTTCTCGCCCAGCACGACGTCGACGTTCTGGTATCCGGCCTGGCAATACCCGACATGAGCTGCATTGAGCTACTCAGCCGGACCATGAAAATGCACCCCGGCGTGATACGGATGGTTTTGTCTGCTCACAACGAAAGACAAAGTATTATCGATAACGACCACCATGACCTGGTCCATAAAATTATCGGCAAACCGTGGGATGATCAGCAATTGCGTCACCACCTTGACGATGCTTTTCGACATAAGGAAATGGCAGAGGAAAATCAGCGCCATAATCTGGAATTCAATAAAGAATTCAAGGAGGAAAACCAGCGCCTGAATATCAAGACAAAAACATTGAGCCAGGCACTGTCCAGCGCCCACCTGAAGCTGGAAAAAATAATTGCCCAGCAGGAACAGCAGAACTTGCGCGATAAGGTTCAACACGACATTCTCAGCGAAATGCTCGAGCACATACCGCTACCCATGATAGGTTTGGACGACGATGGTGTCATCGTCTTTGTCAACACCGCAGCTGAAGCCTTGTTCGCTTTTCATGGGCCGATTCTGGGTAGCGATGCGCGTGGGTTGCTGCCTGTGCTCCGCAATGCGACAAGCTGTCATGGCGCCGATAGCACGCTTTCGGTCAGTATACAAAATCGGCAGTACCGTATCATTTTCCAGCGTATGGGCGCGCACTCTCTATCCAGCGGTAGCCTGCTGACTCTGGTAGAACAAGAGCTCAACGTATGAACCCCGTGCACGAACAAGTCAGCCTGGACAAAGCCGTTGCAGGCATGATCCTGATGGAAAATTTAAGCGATGCCGAAGGAAACATGTTGCTGTCACGCGGGACGGCGCTGACCGAATCGGCCCTGATTATCCTGCGACGCCGCAGGGTAAAATATTTACATGTGCTCACTACAGCACGCGCCGCAGCCGATATGAAAACCGCGCATGCACTGCAGCACCAACGCCTGACCAAACTATTCAGAGCCGCTGGAAATACAGAGGCGAATGGCTTGTTACTGCGCCATCTCTTGCAATATCGTTTGGGCGAAATCCATGAATAAGCTGACCATGAACGATGCCGTCAAAACGATCCGGAGCCTGCCGCCTCTGCCTGAAATCGTGACTGATTTGCTGAGCAGCATGGGGAAGGAAAATATCGATATTGACACACTGGCGGAAAAGCTGGCCCGCGACCAGGCATTGGTCGCTACAACATTGCGTCTGGCCAACTCCTCGTTTTACGGAATGTCTCATCGAGTCACCAGCATTCGAGAGGCTTTTGCGATTCTGGGCCTGAAGAGTATGCGTACCCTGATTACCGCCGCTTCGGTGACTAACGGCTTTATCGGCGGCCAAGACCTGGCTGGCGAAATCGAAAAAAACTGGCGGCACTCAATTGCCGTGGCCGTTTGCACCAAAGCACTGGCGCGTCAACTTCATCAGGATCAGGAACTCGCGTTTACTGCGGGGCTGTTGCACGATATTGGCAGGCTGGTTCTGGCGATATATTTTCCTGAACAGCATCAGGCAGTGCTTACTCATCGCACAACGCATGATTGCACCGCATTCCAGGCTGAACAGGCGGTACTGGGTATTGATCACGCCATGGTGGGCCAAGCGCTTGTCGAATACTGGAAACTACCGCCGGATATACAATTGGCCATAGGCAGCCACCATACGCCAGATCAGTCCAAACAAAGCGCTCTGGTCTCACTCGTGCATGTCGCCGATGCAATCGTTCACGCTCTCGACCTGGCTCTGGATGAAGAAGAACTTGTCCCATTGATTTCCACAGCGGCCTGGAACAAGCTGGGTATTGGTCAGAAAACGGTCTTGCAGGTGTTTGAAGAGACTGAACAGCAGTTTGAAGAAATGTGCCAAATCCTGATTGTATAGATATGGAAGCTGGCTAAACACCGAACCCATCGCAAAAAAATTGAACGACGATCCGGATACTTCCAAAGTCTACCTGCTCTATTTTCCCTGAGTGCCCGGTTTAATTGCCGGTATTGTCTTCGCTCCCGGCAGGCTTTGTTGCACCTGCGCTGCGCTGGAAACATCCGCCACGCCACCCCCTTCTTTGGCTATGGCGTCTTCTGTTTTCTTGTTCATGACTATGATACTGATACGCCGGTTGATGGGATTGAAAGGATCATTCCGGTCGATAGGTACCGCTGAAGCAAGGCCCACGACGCGTAATATTTTCCCCTCATCCATACCGCCAGCCACCAGCTCGCGACGTGAAGCGTTAGCGCGGTCGGCAGACAGTTCCCAATTACTATATCCGCTCCCCCCGCCTGAATAAGGCGTTGCATCAGTATGGCCGGAGAGACTTATTTTATTCGGGACATCATTCAGGGTCTGTCCGATATCGTGCAGAATTTCCTTGGTATAAGGTTCAAGTTTTGCTTTGGATAAAGCAAACATGGGACGGTTTTTCTCGTCCACAATCTGGATCCGCAGACCTTCTGTAGTGATATCGATCAATAGTTGTTTTTTGAATTGCTTCAGCGTCGGACTGGCGTCGATAGCTGCTTCAATGCGGCCCTTCAGGGCTTTCAGACGAGAAGCTTCAATACGCTCCATATCAGCCTGCGCGGCCTTGAGGTCATAGGTTTTTTTCTGCGCTGGATTGTCACCCTTGTTAATCTGCCCAACCTGTTTGGTCAGGTCCTTACCCCCTCCTTTGATGACGCTGGAGCTATCGCCACTCCCCGATCCACCTTCCATTGCTACCTTGAGCGGCGTCTGGAAATATTCCGCAATGCCTTGCAACTCGCCTTTAGTGGTTGAGCCCAATAACCACATCAACAGAAAAAACGCCATCATCGCCGTGACGAAATCGGCATAGGCAATCTTCCAGGCGCCGCCGTGATGGCCGCCCCCGGATTTCTTGATACGTTTGACGATAATGGGGCGTGGTACCGCTTCGGCCATGTCTGTTCCCGCTGAGCTATCTGATTACTTGGATTTGGCTTGCTTGACGTGATCTTCCAGTTCGCTGAAAGAAGGACGCTCGGTCGAGAACAGCACCTTTCTGCCGAATTCAACTGCAAGAGCAGGGGCATAACCATTCAGGCTGGCCAGCAAGGTCACTTTAACGCACTGAAACATCTTCGAGGATTCATGCAGCTTTTGCTCCAGAAGACTGGCAAGCGGCCCCACAAATCCGTACGCGAGCAAGATACCGAGGAAGGTTCCGACCAATGCATTGGCGATCAAAATACCCAATTCCGCAGGCGGCAGCCCCACCGATGCCATGGTATGCACTACCCCCATGACTGCGGCCACTATGCCGAATGCCGGCATACCGTCGCCGAGTTTTGCAATGCAGTGCGCAGGCACTTCACCCTCGTGATGGTGGGTTTCAATCTCGTTGTCCATGAGATTCTCGATCTGGAATGCATCCATGTTTCCAGCCACCATAAGGCGCAGGTAATCGGTCATGAATTCCATAATATGATGATCGGCGAGAATGGCCGGATACTTGCTGAAGATCGGGCTTTCTTCCGGCCTGTCGACGTCTCCCTCGATCGACATCAAACCTTCTTTGCGTACTTTGCTCAATAATTCATACAACAGCGCCATCAACTCCATGTACAGCGCCTTGGTGTACTTGGATCCTTTTACAAGGCTGGGTAGCGCTTTGAGCGTGGCCTTGATGGATTTGGCGTTATTACCAACCAGAAATGCACCCGTCGCAGCACCGCCGATCATGAGCAACTCTACCGGCTGCAGAAGCGAGGCCAAATGCCCGCCAGCAAGTGCGAAACCGCCAAACACGGAAGCTAAAACAATGATATACCCGACAATGACTAACACGCGCTCAAACTCCGTTGATAATATGATTCTTAAGATAGCTGACTGCCTGAACGTCTATTTGACTGAACAGGAATCTGAAAGCCGCGCTCATTTAGGTTTACGACGCACGTTACAAGAACTTGAGCAACGCACCTCCTCTTACATCTACCTAATCAAAAGCGCCAGGCATAGAGGGTCGGGCCTTGTGTTTGGGACGTGACAATGACATCGGCAACGGCACCTGGAATGGAAAATTCATAACTCAACAGCAACGTGCCAGGTTGCATTTCGATTCCGGCTTTTTCCCACAGCGCAGACATGGCCGCAGGTGACAGATAAGCGAACACCACATCGTATTGCGAAAAATCCAGATGCGTGTAATCGCCATGGATAAAATGCCCACGGCTGCGCACCAGCTGCGCCCGCAACCAGCTTGCCAGCCAGGGCAGCGGTGCCAGTTCGATTCCGGAAATAGAGCTTTCCGGTCTGCGCGCGGCAAGATTCAGTACCAATCCGCCCAAACCACTGCCGATATCGATGAAACGGATTGGACGATCAACCGGAAGCAGACCGGCCACCGCTTCCCAGGCTTCCAGTCCGGATGGATAAAACGGAACCTGGGTACGGAATGTCGTCCAGTACAAACCAAGAAGTAAAACGAACAGGCCAAGAAAAATTCCCGGCGGCAGTGAAAGCGAAAGCATGGCTATCAACGCGACCGGAAACAGAAATTGAATGGGTAACCACCAGGGTGCAAGACGTCGCCAGAAAGCCAGTGCAGCGGCAATGGTCCCTTGCAATAGCGCAGCCGCAACAATGCTTGCCTGCATGTCTGTCAGGATCCAAATTCCGCGTATTGCAAGTAGGGTCAGCAAAAACGACACGAGCTGAATAATCAGCGCCTGGACTGCCGGTGCACGCAATCTGGATTGAAAAGAATGCACTTTGCTAGCTGACAACATCCCGCTATCCGCGACCAACTATTTCTTTGCTGTGCGGTTTATATTTATCAGGCTGCCATTGCCAGCGCAGCGGCGGCATCTTCACGGACTTTTTTGGTTTTTCCGGCACGGGACGGCATATGGCAGAGGCCGCAGGCGTAGTCAATATGCAGATCCAGACTATTCACCACAAAATGGCCCCCACACTTGCAGCAGGGAGTCGTTTTAAGCATTTTTCTGCTTACAAAACGCACGAGTGTCCAGGCGCGGGTGAGTGAGAGGACGGGCTCTTCGTCATTGCCGGGCCGTATTTGCTCAAGATAAAGCTGATATGCCTTCATCACAGCTTCAATACCGTGAACGTTGGCATGCTCTACCAGATAATTATGGATATTGATAAACAGCGAAGAATGAATATTGGGTTGCCAGGTCAGAAACCAGTCGGTGGAAAATGGCAGCATGCCTTTCGGTGGCGAAACCCCTTTGAGTTCCTTGTACAGCTTCAGCAAACGCTCGCGCGACAAGGACGTTTCCGATTCAAGCAATTGCAGGCGGGCGCCAAGATTGACCAGCTTGATTGCGAGTTGAATTTCATTGGATTCGGTTACTACGCTTTTCTTGGTCATTTTTGCGTTCCAGTCTGAATCGATTTGATGTGCGTCGTTGCGCTTACATTGACTAGGCGATTTCTTCTATAGGTTGCCCCGCCATCAGAATGGCGGCGTGGGATTGCGCCAGAAAGCGATCCTTGTTGTAATGGGTCAACATGCCGAGAATGGCGCTATCGTCAAAACGGAAGCGCGCCAGCATCATGCTGGTACCCGCCAGTTTGAGAATTTGTGCGTTGCTCAAGCCTGAAATAAGATCGGCGATCTGATTGTCGATCCCTAAACGGAAAATTGCCGTGGCCTTGTCGGAACGGATCAACTGTTGCGCAAGCATCAGATAGCTCAGGTTGGCGTCACGGATTTCAGTCATTACTTCGTTCGCTGTCATTTTTTTTCCTTTGCAGTAAGCTTCGGTAACCTGTTTGCAACTCGCAATCCCAGTGATAGCCATAATGAAGCCTGAATCAAACGGGGAAAATAGGCCATGTTCTGTAATTCACGTCAGAAACGGCAACAGACCGCTTGTAGGTGTTTGTCTTACAAGTCTCTGCAGGTAATGAGCCTATGAGCTCAAATACCCCACCATTTCCATATCTATAAGAACTGTTCATCAGGCGACCGATTAAACCCATAAACAAATTGACACAGATCAACCAGGATTAAACATACAAAGGTAATACTGGAAGATAGCACCGAACCGGTTTACCATCCGTTTCTATGCGCGGCTATCATGGCGCCAGACAAAATTTCATCTGCAAAAAAAAATATTTGAACACTCCGGATCAATGAAAAGTTACTCGCAATCAGGCACGGTTTCATTGCGGACTTAGCCTATCTATAATGCCGTGCACTGCTCTTGATATGCCCCACTGGAGATAGATTCCCATCATGTTTGTCATTCCCGATATCCCGCCTCGCGCCAATCTCAAAATCCAGTTGGAAAATTTGATGGAAGCTGCGGGAGATGCTGTTTTTCAGTTAAATGACAAAGGTGAAATCCTTTCTGCCAGCAAGCGCACCATCGAGTTGATCAAACCTGACGGTATCCTCATCGGTTTATTATTGTCTGACTTGGCGGTACCGGAAGAAAATACATTGATTAGTGCCGCTGTCACACAGGCCATCCAGTCGGGTCGGCACAGCCAGGTAAACGTGCAGATAAAAACCCATACTGCGGTGCACTGCTTTGATTTTCTGATAACTGCCTATGCTACCGGGCAAGGCAATATGGAACTGCTCGCCGTGGGCAGAAACATTGCGCAACAGTTGGCGACTGAAGAGAGTTTGCGCCACTTGGCCACTCACGATGCGTTAACCGGTTTACCCAATCGATCGCTACTTTCAGATCGCCTGAGCATGGCGATGGCGCAAGCCAGGCGGACCGGAAAAGGCTTTGCGGTCGTCGCCCTGGATCTGGATGGCTTCAAAAAAATCAATGATGCACTGGGGCATCCGGTGGGAGATGTTTTGCTGCGCGAAGCCAGTATGCGACTGCGTGACACATTACGCGACACAGACACCCTGGCGCGCGTGGGAGGCGATGAATTCATAGCTCTGCTGCCCAGCGCATTGACTGAAACCGATATTCAGATCGTCGCGCGCCGCATGATTGCCGCCATACAGCTACCCTTCGAAATTCAGGGCCACGCCTTGTACGTGAGCACCTCTATCGGCATAGCAAGCTATCCGAATCATGGCGATAATGAGGTGACGCTTCTAGCGCACGCCGATATAGCCTTGTATCGCGCAAAAGAGACCGGCAAAGCGCGTTACGTACTTTATGATCCCCAAACGTTCACCAAACCGGTACATGATGTCTCGATCGAAGCTGCAATGTTCGAGGCAGTCAAGAACGGCGAGTTTCTGCTGCATTATCAGCCTGTAGTCGATGCAACGACACGCCAGATTATGGGTTTTGAGGCACTCATGCGCTGGATGCATCCCGATCTGGGATTGGTGCCTCCCATTCAGTTCATTCCCATGGCGGAAAATAACGGCCTGATCACTTTGCTGGGCGCATGGGTTCTCAAGGCAGCCTGTGTGCAAATCAGGCATTTCGAAGAAGCGGCCGGACGTCAGCTCTATATATCCGTTAACGTTAGTCCAAGACAGTTCAGAAACGACCGCTTCCTGGAAACCGTGGATGAAGCCATGCAGCTATCCGATCTGCAAGGCAGTCAATTGCTTCTGGAAATCACCGAAGGCATCCTGATGTCGGATCCGGATCATGCCGAAACATTGCTGACGGCGATTGCCGCGCGCGGCGTACGCATCGCGATCGACGATTTTGGCACCGGCTACTCTTCACTGGCATACCTGAAACGTTTCCCTATTAACACGCTTAAAATCGACCGCACTTTCGTCAAGGATTTGCCTGGCTCGGTTAAAGATGCGGCCATTTGCGACGTCGTGATTAGTCTGGCCAGCCATTTAAATCTCACCACGGTCGCTGAAGGCGTTGAAGATGAACAACAGCTACAATTCCTCGCTAAACAGGGTTGCACACTGATCCAGGGATTTCTGACAGGTCACCCCATGCTTCCGGACCAAGCCATAGCGGCCCTGAAAGCTAATTCTGCAGCAGCGTTCGTAATCTGAAAATTTTATGAAAGTCTTTGATGCAATGAGCATAATACCGACCAGCAATCCACAAAAAACCCTGGAATTGCTGTGGAAACGCGTCAAGCAACATGGTGATTTGCCAGGCTTTTCCAATGTAGTCAGTATGATCATGAGCGCGGTACACGACGAGGGTGACCGCGAGTTCAACATGACCAAAACGGTATTGTCCGATCCGGCACTGACTCAAAAGGTATTGCGGCTCGCCAATAGTGCCATGTACTCGATGTTCGGGCAGGACATCAACACCGTGTCGAAAGCGGTCCTCATCGTCGGTACGGAATCAATAGGCCATCTGGCACTGAGCTCAAAACTGATTGATGGCCTGGCCAAGGCATCCGCAGCTTCGACAAACACGCACAATGAAATGGAAAAAGCAGTTCTCGCCAGCCACATAGCGCGACAAGTCACCGGCGCTGCCAGCGCTCGCGATGCTGAAGAAGCTGTTGTGTGTTCGATGCTGCATAACCTGGGTCGCATGATGGTGACATTTTACCTGCCTGATCATTGGGCATTGGTACAGGCGCGCTGTGCAGAGCAGGGCATCGAGGAAGCGCAGGCCGCGTGCGACACGTTGGGAATAGGGCTGGACGAGATAGGCCGGTGGGTCGGCCAGAAATGGGGTTTGCCGACTGTACTCATCAACAGCATGCAGGATGTATTACCCAAAATCGTGGACGAACCGCTGGATCATGCTGCGTGGCTGGGCGCTGTTTCAACCATGTCCACCCACTGCGCCAAGCTGCTGTGTGATGCGACTGACGCCGACTCTGCCGAACTGGCGAATATAGCAGACAACTATGCCGATATGCTGGGGATGGATGGATCCGAAATGCTTACTGCTATCCAGGCCGGCCAGCAAGCCGCTGAACAAGACACGCTGTTTGTCAGTGTCGCTAAAACACATCTGCCTGAGAAGGTCTCTACCGCTTCTGTACAAAGCGACCAGCCGGCGAACGCTGTGATGATCCTGGCACGTGGAGTAGCCGATATGCACGGTATATCGAACAAAGCCACGGCATACCAGATACTGACGATGGCACTGGAGACTGTTTATCAGGGCCTGGGCCTGAGCCGTGCCATTTTTTTCCTGCGCAACGGCAACGAAGGAAAGTATTTTGCCCGTACCGGCTTTGGCGAAACAATGCAGGAACTCATGCCGCGTCTGGTATTCAGTGATGCCTATCAACCAGACGTTTTTCATGCAGGGCTGGCGAACGACAAAATAATTTTTGTAAAAAACGCCAAAGACCCGACTTTCGTTAACAAGCTGCCACGCTGGTGGCGTGATGCGCTGCCAACGGCGCACAGTTTCGTCATCCTGCCTCTAACAGTAAATCGTCATCCGGCAGGCTTCATCTACGGTGACTGGGACACCCCACGCGCCGCTGACGAAATCAATATCAATACGGCTGAACTCATGCAACTGAATGAACTGCGCGCAGTACTGGTTAGCGCAATCGAACAGCATTATCAGCAAAATTCCACATTACTCATTTGACTCGGAAGATTCCTCAGCTCAGATACCCAGCATCAGCCGCGCCGGGTCTTCCAGCGCGGTTTTCATCTCCACCAGAAACTGCACAGCATCTCGGCCATCGATCAGTCGGTGGTCGTAGGATAACGCCAGATACATCATCGGGCGGATTACCACCTGGCCGTTTTCGGCGATGGGGCGCTCCTGGATTTTGTGCATCCCCAGAATAGCCGATTGCGGTGGATTCAGAATCGGCGTGGAGAGCAGCGAGCCAAACACGCCGCCGTTGCTGATCGAAAAGGTGCCGCCGCTAAGCTCTTCCAGGGTCAGTTGCAGCGCCTCAGCACGCTGGGCAAAGTCGCCAATGGCGCGCTCAATATCAGCAAAACCCTTGCAGTCGGCGTCGCGCAAAATGGGTACGACCAGGCCGCGCGTGGTGGAAACCGCGATGCCGATGTCATAGTAATCATGGTGCACGATATCGCTGCCATCAATGGAGGCGTTGACGATGGGGAATTGCTTCAGCGCCAATACGGCAGCTTTGGCGAAGAACGACATGAATCCCAGCTTGACGCCGTGTTCGCGCTGGAAATCATCCTTGTAGCGGGCACGCAGGTCCATCACCGGCTGCATGTTGACTTCATTGAAAGTGGTGAGAATAGCGGCGCTGTGTTGCGCGGACATCAGACGTTCTGCGATGCGGATACGCAGACGGCTCATGGGTTCGCGGCGCTCATTCCGGCCCTGGCGTGTATCGAGAGGGGAAGGTGCAGGTTTAGACGGCGTAGCCGGTACTTCTGGCGCTGAGGTTTGCAGAATAGGCTGCGCGACAGGTAGCGGCTTTTCCTGCACTATGATTTTCTCTACCTTCTCCTGCTGCCTGGGTATCGTTGTCGTCGGTGAGGGGAGCGCTGCTGTCTCCGGCTCGCCATTTTCAATCCGGGCGATCACCTCGCCCGCCGTCACCACCGCGCCGTTCTCGCGCAGCAACTCCATCAGTATGCCGGAAGCCGGCGCGGAAATTTCGAGTATGACCTTGTCGGTTTCCAGATCGATCAGGGTTTCATCGCGCACGACTGTATCGCCGGGTTGCTTGTGCCATTCCAGCAGGGTGCCTTCGGTAATCGAGTCGGACAACTCGGGGGTTTTGACTTCGATCAGCATTTATTTAAGTGCCTCGTCTATCAACGCTTTGCGCTGTGCTTCATACACTTCAGGATAGCCTGCCGCAGGCGATGCAGCAAAGGGTCTGCCAGCATAGCCCAGCGTGTGCCCTGCCGTACATTCGCGCAGGTGATGCTGGATGGAAAACCAGGCGCCCTGATTTTGCGGTTCTTCCTGCGCCCAAACCAGCTCGGTAGCACTCGGGTAACGCGCCATTTCCACACTGAATGCGTCGCGCGGGAACGGATAGAGTTGTTCGATACGTACCAGAGCGATATCGATGATATCGCGTTCCAGGGATGCATTGAGAAGATCAAAGTAAACCTTGCCGCTGCATGCCACCACGCGGCGCACGCGAGCGACATCTACCGTGCCGTTCGCGCCGATCACAACGTTGAATTCGCCCGCAGTGAATGCCTCGAGCGGCGAGTTGGCCGGTTTGGCGCGTAGCAGACTCTTAGGCGTCATCACGATCAGCGGCTTGCGATACGGGCGCAACATCTGGCGGCGGATGAGATGGAACATCTGCGCCGCGGTGGTGGGCTGGCACACCTGGATATTATCGTTGGCGCACAACTGCATGAAGCGCTCCAGCCGTGCCGAAGAGTGTTCCGGTCCCTGGCCTTCCTGACCGTGCGGTAAAAACAGCGTGAGACCGCACAAGCGCCCCCATTTGGCTTCGCCGCTGGCGATGAACTGATCGATGACCACCTGCGCGCCATTGGCGAAATCACCGAATTGCGCTTCCCAGATCACCAGTTCGTCCGGCTCGGCGGTCGCGTAACCGTATTCGAACGCAAGCACAGCCAGTTCCGACAGCAAGGAATCAATCACGACGAAATGCGGCTGATTCGGATAGATATGTTGCAGTGGCACATATTCGCCTGCATCCCAGCGTTCACGCTGTTGATCGTGTAGCACGGCATGCCGATGGAAAAACGTGCCGCGCCCGCTATCCTGACCTGACAGTCGCACCGGATAGCCATCGCGCAACAAGCTGGCGTAGGCAAGTATCTCTGCCATACCCCAATCCAGCGGCAACTTTCCCGCCGCCATGTCACGGCGGTCAGCAAGAATTTTGGATACGCGCGGGTGCGGCGTGAAGCCTTCCGGCACAGTACAGGCTTTTTCCGCCAGTTCACGCAATTGGGTAAGCGGCAAGGCTGTATCGGCGGGATGTTTCCAGTCGATGTCGCGATAGGCTTTCCAGTTGGCAGCGAAGGCGCGTTTATATAGCGACACGGCAGGCTGCACGATGCGCTCGTCGGCTTCCAGTTGCGCCCAGTAGGCGGCGACCATATCCATCGACCCGGTCTCGCTGATCACGTCTTGTGCAGCCAGCTTGCCTGCATACAGTGCACGTGTACCAGGGTGTTCGGCAATCTTGTGGTACATCAAGGGTTGCGTTACCGCCGGTTCATCCTGTTCGTTGTGGCCATGGCGGCGGAAGCACACCAAATCGATGATGATGTTCCTGCGAAACTCGCGCCGGTAATCGAGGGCGATCTCAACCGCCAGCAGCGCTGCCTCCGGGTCGTCGGCATTGACGTGCAACACCGGCGCCTCGATCATTTTTGCCACATCGGTGCAATACAGCGATGAGCGTGTATCGCGTGGGTCGGAGGTGGTGAAACCGATCTGGTTGTTGATGACAATGTGTATTCCGCCGCCATTAGTAAAGCCGCGCGTCTGCGACATGTTGAGGCTTTCCATCACCACGCCCTGGCCGGAGAAAGCAGCATCGCCGTGCAGGATTACCGGCACCACTTCGGTGCCGTCGTGATCGCCACGACGCTGCTGACGTGCGCGTACCGAACCGCGCACCACCGGATGAACAATTTCCAGATGCGAAGGATTGAATGCCAGAGCCAGGTGTATTGTCCCGTTTCTGGTCGCCACATCCGTGGAAAAACCCTGGTGATATTTCACATCGCCCGTCAATGCGCCATCAACGTGGACCTGTGCCGGGCCGAAAATCTGCCCAAGTGGTTTACCCAATACATTGACCAGTACGTTGATACGTCCACGATGCGCCATGCCCAGCACGATTTCCTGCGCGCCACGTTGCGCCACACCTTCAATCACCCCATGCAACATGGGAATCAGGGTTTCTGCGCCTTCCAGCGAAAAACGCTTTTGACCCACATAGCGAGTATGCAAGAATTTTTCCAGGGTCTCGGCAGCAGTGAGTCCTACCAGTATGCGTTCTTTTTGTGGTGCATCGAACTGCGGAGTGGACAGACAACCCTCCAGCCGCGCTTGCAGCCAGCGTTTGTGCGCATTGTCGGAGATATACATATACTCCGCCGCCAGCGTGCCACAGTAGGTGCGACGCAGAATATACAAAATATCGCTCAGTGTGGCCTGCGCAGGCGCTACCAGAGAGCCGGTATCAAATAGACGGCCATTATCGTCAGCCGTCAAGCCGTAATGTGCCGGATCGAGTTCCGGAACTTCAGGCCGTGGAAAACGTTTGAGCGGATCAAGATCGGCGTGACGCACACCGAGAAAACGATGCGCATTGATCAGTTGCAGTACGCTCACCTGACGTACGTCACATGACGTGCCAGGCATGGTTTGAGCGGGTGGCGCCAGATTCCTGTCAGCGACTGACGGCAGCGCATCAAACCAGGCTCGCCAGTGTGGTGGCACGCTGCCCGGGTCAGCCTGATAAGCGTCAAACAACGCCTCCAGCAGCGGCGCATTGCCGGAAAACAGCGCGCTATGTGACTGCCATTGATCCACAGCAGTTTACCGTTTGTCCACCGCAACATAATCGCGCCGCACGTCGCCCACATACAGCTGGCGTGGCCGGCCAATCTTGTTTTCCGGGTCGCCGATCATTTCGTTCCACTGCGCCACCCATCCCGCGGTGCGGGCCATCGCGAAGATGGCGGTAAACATGTTTGCAGGAATGCCCAACGCACGCAACACGATGCCGGAATAGAAATCCACATTGGGATAGAGTTTCTTGGCGATGAAGTATTCATCCTCCAGCGCGACCTGTTCCAGCTTGCGGGCGATCTTGAACAGCGGGTCGTCGTTCAGCCCCAGCTCGTCCAGCACTTCATGGCAGGTTTCGCGCATTACCGCAGCACGCGGATCCATGTTTTTGTAAACCCTGTGGCCGAAGCCCATCAGGCGGAACGAATTGCTCTTGTCCTTGGCACGCTCAATGAATGCACCGATGCGCGAAGCATCACCGATTTCCTCCAGCATTTTCAAAACTGCCTCGTTGGCACCACCGTGCGCGGGGCCCCACAGCGATGCGATGCCCGCCGAAATACAGGCGAAGGGATTGGCGCCCGAGGAACCTGCCAGCCGCACCGTGGAAGTGGAAGCATTCTGCTCGTGATCCGCGTGCAGGATCATGATGCGTTCCAGCGCGCGCGTCAGTACCGGATTGGCGGTATACGTTTCGCATGGCGTGGCAAACATCATGTGCATGAAATTTTCCACATAACCCAGGCGATTCTGCGGATACATAAAGGGCTGTCCGGTGTTGTATTTGTAGCTTCCTGCCGCAATCGTGGGTACTTTTGCCAGCAGGCGGAAAGCGGACACTTCGCGGTGGCGCGGGTCATTTATATCCAGCGAGTCGTGGTAAAACGCAGACAGCGCCCCAACTACCCCGACCATCACTGCCATCGGGTGCGCATCACGACGGAAGCCACGAAATACCATGTTGATCTGGTCATGCAGCATGCTGTGCTGACGCATCGTAATATCGAAGTGATGCTTCTGCTCGGCTGTGGGCAATTCGCCGTATTGCAGCAGATAAGCCACTTCGACGAAATCGGAATGCTGCGCCAGCTGCTCGATGGGGTAGCCGCGGTAATAGAGCAGGCCCTTGTCGCCATCTATGAAGGTGATGCTGGAACTGCAACTCGCAGTGGCCTGGAAACCCGGGTCATAGGTGAAATAACCGGATTTTCCCAGGCTGCGAATATCGATCACGCTGGGGCCGAGATTGCCGGACAGCACGGGCAATTCGATGGGCTTGGCGCCGTTGTCAAAAGTGAGGGTGGCTTTAGTCGGTGGTTTCATTTTTTGCTTTCCTGTACGCAGCCATTCAATAATTATTGCCTGTTCGGGCTGAACCACAGACTGGTTTGTCTGGATCATATCCCACAGCTCGCTATCGCCCAGTTCCAGCAAGTCGCCGAATGCGATTTGTTGACTGGATGGGAGATCGGGGTAATGCCGCTCCAGAAAACCCTGTAGCAGGATGTCCAGTTCGAGCATCCCGCGCCGGGCACGCCAGCGCAGACGGTTCAATTCAATCATGCACCGCGCTTTACCAGCAAGGTTTTCATTTTACCAATTGCTGCGGTGGGATTCAGCCCTTTTGGGCAAACCGTCATACAATTCATGATGCCGTGGCAGCGAAACAGCCGATAGGGATCTTGCAGATTGTCCAGGCGCCGATTGGCAGCCTGGTCGCGGCTATCCGCAATGAAACGATAGGCTGCCAGCAGTCCGGCTGGGCCGACGAACTTGTCCGGGTTCCACCAGAACGACGGGCAGGCGGAAGAGCAGCAACCGCACTGGATGCACTCCACCAGCCCGTCCAGCTGCGCACGCTGCGCCGGGCTTTGCAAGCGCTCGATCTCGGGTGCGGGGTCGGCATTATTCAGCCACGGCTCGACCGAACGATACTGCTGATTGAGCGGCGTCATATCCACCACCAGATCGCGGATCACCGGCAGACCCGGCAACGGGCGCACTTCCACCGGCTGCTTCAGATCTGCCAGCGGCGTGATGCAGGCGAGCCCGTTGCTGCCGTTAATGTTCATGCCATCCGAACCGCAGACTCCTTCACGACAGGAGCGGCGCAGGGTGAGCGTGCTGTCCAGGGTGTCCTTGATCATCAGCAGCGCGTCCAGCAGCATGTTGCCGGCCGGATCGATGTCCAGATCGTAGGCCTGCATGTGCGGCTTGGTATCGTGCTCCGGGTCATAGCGGTAAATGGAGAAACGCATCGTGCGGATCACTCAGTTTGTTGCCCGTGGCTGGCTTTGTATGCCTCAAGCGAATTGAGCAAAGAAGGCACTTCATGCTGGATGGTATGCCACAGAATGTTGTTATCCACACCAAAATAGCCATGCGCCAGAACATTACGTATACCAATAATCTCTCGCCATGGAACAGTGGGCATCCTTGCCTGGACGTATTCCGGAATGTTTTTCGCAGCCTCGCCCATCAATTCGACATTACGCACAGTCGCATCATAATTGAGCTGGCTAGCCTCAAACTGCTCGCGGCTCATGCCTTCGGTATAGGCCAACACGCGCTGACAAAAATCGATCAGATCATCAAAATACAGTTTCCAGTCACGTGACATTGATCGCTTCCTTCTCTACATATGGCCTGAGTTCCTTGCGCAACGCTTGCTGAGTGACCAGATCCACTGGCTGATTCAGCAGTTCTTCCAAATAAAACTTCAATCCCATGTAGCCACGCAAGGTAGCGCCTTCCCTGAAATCCACCAACACATCCACATCACTATCCGGGCGGGCTTCACCACGCGCGGTGGAGCCGAACAGTGCCAACTGCTTCACACCAAATCGCCGGATGATTTCGGCACGATGCGCATGTAATACGTCCAAAGCCTGCTGTTTGTCCATTTTGAATACTCCAAGTATTGCGCCATGCAATCAGTATATGCGTTCCTTGGGTAAAAACGGCTCCACGGTGAGCGGCTTCAGCCGCACCGGCTTGGTGTCGATCTGGTCGTTCTCCCGTGTGTACAGGGTGTGTTTAAGCCAGTGGTCGTCATCGCGTTCGGGATAGTCCTCACGCGCATGCGCGCCGCGGCTCTCGGTGCGCGCCAGTGCCGAAACCAGGGTAGCGCGGGCTACGGCAAACAGATTTTCCAGCTCCAGTGCCTCGATGCGGGCAGTATTGAATATCTGGCTGTGGTCGGCAAGGCGGACGTCATCCAGTCTGGCTTGCAGGACATCCAGTGCAGCGATGCCTTCACGCATCAGCACCTCGGTACGGAATACACCACAATGTTTCTGCATCAGTGTTTGCAGCGCCAGGCGCAGATCGCCCACATTTTCGCCCGCACCGGTCTTGTTCCAGCGTGACAGCCGCGCCAGCGCTACTTCAGCCGCAGATTCCGGCAACAGGCGCGCGAAAGGATTTTCACGTAGCGTTTCGATAATGTGATTGCCGGCAGCGCGGCCGAACACCACCAGATCCAGCAGCGAGTTGCCACCCAGCCGGTTGGCGCCATGCACGGAAACACAGGCACATTCGCCCACCGCGTACAGCCCGGGAACCGGCTCCTCCGGTCCGAAGCGCGCGGGCATCACCACTTGGCCATGCAGATTGGTGGGAATACCCCCCATCATGTAATGTGCCGTCGGCACAATCGGGATAGGCTCATCAATCGGATCGACGCCGGCAAAGCGCAGCGCCAGTTCGCGGATACCCGGCAGCTTGTCCTTGATGAGCGCCGCGCCGAGATGGTCGAGCTTGAGGTGGATGGTGTCGCCGCGTGGCCCGCAGCCGCGCCCGGCGTGAATCTCCAGCGCCACGGCGCGCGCCACCACATCGCGTCCGGCAAGGTCTTTGGCGTGCGGCGCGTAGCGTTCCATGAAACGCTCGCCCTGGTTGTTGACCAGATACCCGCCCTCACCGCGCACGCCCTCGGTAATCAGGCTACCCGAGCCGGGCAGCCCGGTGGGGTGAAACTGCCAGAACTCCATGTCCTGCAACGCCAACCCTGCCCGCAACACCATGCCCAGGCCGTCGCCGGTATTGATGTGGGCGTTGGTGGAGTAGCGGAAAATGCGCCCCGCTCCGCCAGTTGCAAGCAGCGTGGCGCGCGCCTCGATCACCAGAGGCGCGCCAGTTTCGATGCACAGCGCAGCCACGCCCAGCACATAACCGTCGGTGTCGCGCAGCAAATCGAGCGCGAAGTACTCGTCAAAAAAATGGGTACGCGCCTTGAGATTCTGCTGGTGCAAGGTATGCAGCAAGGCATGGCCGGTACGGTCGGCGGCAGCGCAGGTGCGCGTGGCCTGCTCACCGCCGTAGTTCA
>JANMKH010000232.1:0-7529 GCA_031371965.1 Sulfuriferula sp. | reverse complement strand
CGCGCTGATTCCGTAAGCATTCATCAAATAAATTGATGATGGAATTTCTCGACCTCTCACCGCTGACTCGTGCCCAGGGCACCATTCAGCTACCCGGTTCCAAAAGCATTTCCAACCGCATTCTGCTGTTATCCGCGCTTGCGCAGGGCACCACGGAAGTCAAAAGCCTGCTGGATTCCGACGATACCCGCGTGATGCTGGACGCACTTGCCCGGCTGGGGGTGAACTGGATCCGCCAGAGCGATACGCAGAACTATGTCGTACAGGGTGTGGGCGGGGCGTTTCCGGTCAAACAGGCCGAGTTGTCGCTGGGCAATGCCGGCACCGCGTTCCGCTCGCTGACCGCAGCGTTGGCGCTCTCCGGAGGCGATTACACCTTGAGTGGCGTTGCGCGCATGCACGAGCGGCCGATCGGCGATCTGGTCGATGCCTTGCGCCAACTTGGCGCACAGATCGAATACCTGGACAACCCGGGTTTTCCGCCGCTAAAAATTGCACCTGCGCATTTAACGGAAACAAACGAGGTGGCGGTGCGCGGCAATGTGTCGAGCCAGTTCTTGACCGGCCTGTTGATGGCGGCACCCCTGACCGGAAAATCCATCACCATCCGTGTTATCGGCGAACTGATTTCCAGACCCTACATCGAGATTACGCTGAACCTGATGCGTCGCTACGGTGTGGAAGTCGAACGTGACGGCTGGCAGGCCTTCACCGTATCTGCGGGCCAGGTTTACCGCAGCCCCGGCACAATCTATGTGGAAGGCGACGCCTCTTCGGCGTCGTATTTCCTCGCCGCGGGTGCCATCGGCGGCGGTCCGGTTCGGGTGGAGGGCGTAGGCAGCGCCAGCATTCAGGGTGACATCCGTTTTGCCGAGGCGCTGCAGCAGATGGGGGCAAGCATTACGATGGGCGAGAACTGGGTGGAAGCATCTTCTCAGGGTCATCTGCACGGCATCAACGCGGATTTCAATCATATCCCCGATGCCGCCATGACCATCGCTGTGGTCGCCTTGTTTGCGCAGGGCACTACCACACTGCGCAATATTGGCAGCTGGCGGGTGAAGGAAACCGACCGCATTTACGCCATGGCGACGGAGTTGCGCAAGGTTGGGGCCATCGTCGAGGAAGGTGCGGATTACCTGCGCGTGACGCCACCCATGCAGCTGCAACCCGCAACCATTGATACCTATGACGATCACCGCATGGCGATGTGTTTTTCGTTAGCGACACTGGGCGGCGTGGCGATGCGAATTAACGACCCGAGATGCGTGAACAAGACATACCCGGGATATTTCGATGCGTTTGCCAGCATCACCCAGCGCGCAGACATCCCGGTTATTGCGATTGATGGGCCATCTGCTTCCGGCAAGGGCACGGTCGCAGTCCTGGTCGCGCATGCGCTGGGCTTTCATTATCTGGACAGTGGGGCGTTATACCGGCTCACTGCACTGGCGGCGCAAAAGCACGCCATTGCTCTGGATGATGAGGCCGCATTGGCGCAGCTCGCGCGTAATCTGAATGTGCGTTTCGATAGGAATGAAATCTGGCTGGACGACGAGCGGGTGAGCGATGAATTACGCACGGAAATAATCGGGAATGGCGCGTCCAAAGTGGCGGCACTCCCTGCGGTGCGCAGCGCCTTGCTGGAACGCCAGCGTGCCTTTCGTCAGGCACCTGGGCTGGTGACCGACGGGCGCGATATGGGCTCGGTGGTGTTCCCCGATGCTGCGGTTAAAATATTTCTCACCGCCAGCGCCGAAGAACGCGCACAACGTCGCTATAAGCAGTTGATGGAAAAAGGATTCAGTGCTAATCTTACAAACTTGCTTGAGGAATTACGCGAGCGCGACGCACGCGATGCGGCGCGCAGCATAGCCCCGCTCAAGCAAGGCGCGGATGCCACCCTGCTGGAAACCACGCACCTGTCCATCGACCAGGCAGTCGCCAGCGTGCTGGCTAGCTACCAGGCCAGGCAGTCCGGGCAAGGTGTCTGAACCCGATTATCGGGTTTGGACTTTGTTAATAATGAACCCCGCATTTCATCGCGGATTTTTAGGCCTTTACTTTTCATGATGTCTACTGCTTCTTCCTCTACCACCGAACCCAGTTTTGAAAGCTTTGCCGCCCTCTTTGAAGAGAGCTTGACGCGCCAGGAATTGCGCGCAGGTGAAGTCATTACCGCCGAAGTCGTGGCGATTGACGATAATTTCGTCACCGTAAACGCCGGGCTGAAATCCGAAAGCCTGATTGCTGCTGAAGAATTTCGTGATGACCACGGTGAACTGGAAGTCGCGATTGGCGATTTTGTCAGCGTGGCCATTGAGATGCTCGAAGACGGCTATGGTTCGACCAAGCTGTCGCGCGACAAAGCCAAACGTCTGGCCGCCTGGATCAGCCTGGAGAAATCCATGGAAGACGGCGAAATCGTCACCGGCATGGTGAATGGCAAGGTCAAGGGCGGTCTGACTGTGATGGTGAACGGCATCCGTGCTTTCCTGCCCGGTTCGCTGGTGGATATCCGCCCGGTTAAGGACACCGCGCCGTACGAAAACAAGGAAATGGAATTCAAGGTCATCAAGCTCGACCGCAAGCGCAACAACGTGGTGGTATCGCGTCGCGCTGTGCTGGAACAGAGCATGGGTGCCGATCGCCAGGTGCTGATGGACAGCCTCAAGGAAGGCGCCATCGTCAAGGGCGTGGTCAAGAACATCACCGACTACGGCGCATTCGTGGATCTGGGCGGCATCGACGGCCTGTTGCACATCACCGACATGGCCTGGCGCCGTGTCAAGCATCCGTCCGAAGTGGTGCAGGTAGGCGACGAAGTGGAAGCCAAGATCCTCAAGTTCGACCAGGAAAAAAACCGTGTTTCCCTGGGCATCAAGCAATTGGGCGACGACCCATGGAGTGGTCTGTCCCGTCGCTACCCCACCGGCACCCGCATGTTCGGCAAAGTGGCCAATCTGACCGACTACGGCGCGTTCGTGGAAATCGAGCCGGGTATCGAAGGCTTGGTGCACGTGTCCGAAATGGACTGGACCAACAAGAATGTACATCCTTCCAAAGTGGTTCAATTGGGCGACGAAGTGGAAGTGATGGTGCTTGAGATCGACGAAGAGCGCCGTCGCATCTCCCTGGGCATGAAACAGTGCAAGTCCAATCCCTGGGATGATTTCGAAATGAATCACAAGAAGGGCGATAAAGTGAGCGGCCAGATCAAGTCGATTACCGACTTCGGCGTGTTCATTGGTCTGCCTGGCGGCATCGATGGTCTGGTGCACCTCTCCGATCTGTCCTGGAGTCAGCCTGGCGAAGAAGCCGTGCACAACTTCAAGAAAGGCGATGAAGTGGAAGCCATGGTGCTGGCCATCGACGTGGAACGCGAGCGTATTTCGCTGGGCGTGAAACAGATGGAAGGCGACCCGTTCAACAATTACGTGTCTGCTTTCGACAAGGGCAGCATGGTCAAGGGTACGGTCAAGTCCATGGATGCCAAAGGTGCTGTGATCCAGCTGGCGGATGAAGTTGAGGGTTATCTGCGCGCCTCCGAGTTGTCGCGTGATCGTGTGGAAGACATCCGCACCCACCTCAAGGACGGCGACGAAGTCGAAGCGATGATCATTAACGTTGATCGCAAGAACCGCAGCATTAACCTTTCGGTGAAAGCCAAGGATAATGTTGAACAGACCGAAGCGCTGCAAAAGCTCGCGGGTGATCAATCCGCAAGCACAGGGACGACAAGTCTGGGTGCGCTGTTGAAAGCCAAGCTTGATAATAAAAACCTCGAGTCCTGAAAGGCGTGTTCATGACCAAGTCGGAGTTGATTGTGCGGCTAGCCGCACGCTATCCCCAGTTGGTCGTTACCGACGCTGAACTGGCGGTCAAGACCATACTGGATGCAGTTTCCAAAAGCCTGGCGGAAGGGGAGCGGATCGAAATCCGCGGGTTTGGCAGCTTTAGCCTGAACTATCACCCCCCCCGTTTGGGACGTAATCCTAAAACCGGTGAGAAGGTAGCGGTACCCGAGAAATACGTGCCTCACTTTAAAGCGGGAAAAGAGTTGCGTGAGCGCGTGGATTGCAAGGAAGTTTGAGTTTGATAACTCAAGGAGTTTGTCAGTGAATGGTTTAAGCCGGTGTTAAATTATTTGAGGGCAGGCTAAAAAAACGGCATGTCGTAAGACATGCCGTTTTTTTATGTTCGAAGCGGGATGCAAAGGTTAAAATCAGGCATTGCCGATGAGCAGGAGAAATCGATGCGTTATCTTGGGTGGGTCGTGAAGGGTTTTTTGTTCATTTTGCTGCTTGGGTTTGCGGTAAAAAACAGCGATGTAGTGACCCTGACTTACTATCTCGGTTATCAATGGCAGGCCCCCCTGGTGCTGATCATATTAATGTTTTTTGTGGCGGGCGCAGCGGTGGGCGTCGCTGCATGTATGGGTTATCTGTTTCGGCAACGCCGTGAACTGACGCGTTTACGCAAGGAAGTCCAGGCCAGGCAAATAGTCTTGCCTGATGAAATATAGCCAAATTAATCGAGCGCACAAAAATAATGGAATTTGAACTTTGGTGGCTACTGGCCTTGCCGCTTTTTTTTGGGTTGGGATGGCTTGCCGCGCGGGTGGATATTCGTCACGCGATGAGCGAATCGCGCAGCCTGCCCGCGTCGTATTTCAAGGGGCTTAATTACCTGCTCAACGAGCAGCCTGACAAGGCCATCGAAGCATTTATTGAAGTTGTCAAAGTGGATAGCGATACTGTGGATCTGCACTTTGCGCTGGGGGGGCTGTTTCGTAAACGCGGTGAGGTAGAGCGCGCCATACGCATGCACCAGAATCTGGTCGAGCGCGATGATTTGCCGAATGAGCAAAAACTCAAGGCGCTGTCCGAGTTGGGGCAGGATTACCTCAAGGCGGGAATTCTCGATCGCGCCGAGACTATTTTTAATCAGATGGAGCAAACAACGTACGCAGTTGAAGCACGTAAATTCCTGCTGGAAATTTACGTGCAGGTAAAAGATTGGCACAAGGCGATTGCTGCTGCACGTGCACTTGCTCCGATTTCCAGTCAACCGTATCACATCGAAATCGCGCATTATTTTTGCGAACTCGCAACCATCGAAAACGTTCATGGTAATCCGGAAGCTGCGCGTGCATACCTTGCTGAGGCATTAAACGTTAACCGCAACTGCGTACGTGCCAATATGTTGTTGGGCGAAATTGAAGCCACGAGTGGTGCACATGAAGCCGCCATCGCATTATGGAAACGCGTAGAAGCGCAGAGTGGTGCCCATTTGACGCTGATTACCGATCGCTTGATGGATTGCTATCGTACATTGGGACGCGAAGAAGAAGGATTGGCGTGGTTGCGCGCTGCATTGGCCCGGCATCGCACATTCGAGCTCTTCAACGCGGTTTTCGCCGGCACCCTTAAAATTCAGGGTACGGAAGCCGCCTACCAGCTGGCACAGGAAGAATTGCGCCGCAGCCCGAGCCTGCGCGGTCTGGATCGCTATCTGGAGGCCGAGTTGCTGGACGCGCCGATGGAGCGGCGTCAAGATCTGCAAATCATCAAGGGCCTGGTGTACAACTACAGTCAGCGCCAGTCCATGTATCAATGCGAAAAATGCGGTTTCAAGGCGCGCAGCTTTTTTTGGCATTGTCCGGCATGCGGTAGCTGGGATAGTTTCCCGCCGCAGAAAAGGGAAGAATGAACGATCCGAAAATCATTGTCGCGCTGGACTACCCGGACGCCGACAGCGCCATGGCGCTGGTCGCCCAACTTGACCCACAGCTATGCCGTCTCAAGGTCGGCAAACAATTATTCACCGCGGCAGGTCCCAGGCTGGTGGAATCGCTTGCCAACAAAGGATTTGCGGTGTTTCTCGACCTCAAGTTCCATGACATCCCCACTACCGTAGCCCTTGCCTGCAAGGCGGCGGCAAACCTTGGGGTATGGATGATGAATGTCCATGCCCTGGGCGGCAGTACCATGCTGCGCGCTGCGCGTGAGGCGTTAGGAGAGTCTGCGCAGCGCCCGCAGCTGATTGCGGTGACCCTGCTTACCAGTATGAGCGAACCGGATATGGCCGAGATTGGCCTAAACGGCAGCCCGCAGGATGCGGTATTGCGCCTCGCGTCGCTGACCCATGCAGCCGGGCTGGATGGCGTGGTCTGTTCGGCGCAGGAGGCGGCTCTGCTTAAGCGCGTGATCGAGCAGCCGTTTTGCCTGGTCACCCCCGGCATACGTCCGGCCATGGCCGCGCCGGGGGATCAGCAACGCGTCATGACGCCGGCTGCGGCGCTGGCGGCGGGTTCGGATTATCTGGTGATTGGCCGGCCGATTACCCATGCGGCAGACCCACTCAAGGCTTTGCAGGACATCCACACCGAAATATCAAACGAGGAGAACACATGAAAATCACGGTCATCGGAACAGGCTATGTCGGCCTGGTAAGCGGAACCTGTCTGGCCGAAGTCGGCAACGACGTGCTGTGCCTGGACGTGGACGCCAAGAAAATTGCCATCCTGCAGGGTGGCGGCATCCCCATTTACGAGCCCGGTCTGGAGGACATGGTCAAGCGCAACGTGGCTGCGGGCCGTTTGCGTTTTACCACTGATGTCGAAGCCGCCGTGCATCATGGTGCGATCCAGTTCATTGCCGTGGGCACACCGCCGGACGAGGACGGTTCCGCCGACCTGCAATACGTGGTCGCGGCCGCGCGCAACATCGGCAAATACATGACCGATTACAAGTTGGTGGTGGACAAATCCACTGTTCCAGTTGGTACTGCCGACAAGGTGCGTGCGGCCTTGCAGGAAGAGCTCGACCGGCGTGCGGTCAAGCTGGAATTCAGCGTAGCTTCCAACCCGGAATTCCTCAAGGAAGGCGCTGCGGTGGAGGATTTCATGCGCCCGGACCGCATCGTCATCGGTACCGACAACGAGCATGCCACGCAAATGATGCGTACCCTGTATGCGCCGTTTCAGCGCAACCGCGAACGTCTCATCAGCATGGATATCCGTTCGGCGGAACTGACCAAATACGCCGCCAATGCCATGCTGGCGACGCGCATTTCGTTCATGAACGAGCTCGCCAATCTGGCGGAAAAACTCGGAGCGGACATCGAAAACGTGCGTCACGGCATTGGCTCCGACCCGCGCATTGGCTATCACTTCCTCTATCCCGGTTGCGGATACGGCGGTTCGTGCTTCCCCAAAGACGTGCAGGCGTTGCGCCGCACTGCGGGCGAATACGGCGCGCCGATGCATGTCATCGATGCGGTGGAAACCGCCAATGATGCGCAAAAGCACGTGCTGCTGGACAAGATCATTGCCCGTTTCGGCAATGATCTGCACGGCAAGACCTTTGCCGTCTGGGGCTTGGCATTCAAGCCCAATACCGACGACATGCGCGAGGCCCCCAGTCGTGTGCTGATGGAAGGTTTGTGGGAACGTGGCGCCAAAGTGGTCGCACACGATCCTGCAGCGGCGCATGAAACCCATCGTATTTATGGCGACCATCCGCAAT
>JANMKH010000205.1:0-1804 GCA_031371965.1 Sulfuriferula sp. | reverse complement strand
GCGCGCGGGTTTGTTGGTGACGATGCCCCACGGCAGGCCGCGCATTTCCAGCTCGTCGAGGAGTTCCATCATGCCGGGGAACAGGGTGCTGAACAGGTTGAGATTTTGCTCGTACAGTTCCAGATATTCGGCGCGCAGATCCTGAAATGCCGGATGATCGGGGCTGATGGCAAAGCCGATTTGCAGCAAGCCGACGGTGCCGTGCGAGGCGTAAGGGCGGATCAGTTCCAGCGGCATTTCCGGCAGGCCGTGCATCTGGCGCTGCTGGTTGAGCGCATAACCGAGATCGGGCGCGGTGTCTACCAGCGTGCCGTCGAGGTCGAACAGGACCGCATTAACCATGGCGGCGGCAGGCGATGGTGTAGTTCACGTGGGTATCGCGTTCCAGCTTGTAGACTTTGGTCAACGGGTTGTAGGTCATGCCGATGAGGTCGTTCACGGCCAGCCCGGCGCTGCGGGCAAAGCGCGACAGCTCGGATGGCTTGATGAAGCGGGCGTAATCGTGGGTGCCGCGCGGCAGCAAATTGAGCAGGTATTCCGCGCCGATGATGGCGAACAGGTAGCTTTTCGGATTGCGATTCAGGGTGGAGAAAAACACCCAGCCGCCCGGTTTGACCAGCTCGGCACAGGCGCGCACCACGGATTCCGGATTGGGTACGTGCTCGAGCATTTCCATGCAGGTGACCACATCGAAACTGGCCGGGTGTTCCGCGGCCAGCGTTTCTACCGGGATGCATCGATAATCGACACTGGCACCGGACTCGAGCAAATGCAGTTTGGCGACTTTGAGCGATTTTTCCGCCAGATCGATGCCGGTGACGGCGGCGCCGCGTCCGGTCATGCTCTCGGCCAGAATGCCGCCACCGCAGCCCACGTCGAGAACGGTTTTGCCATCCAGGCTGGCCAGGTGGTCAATGTAGTCCAGGCGGAGCGGGTTGATTTCGTGCAGGGGCTTGAATTCGCTGTTGGGGTCCCACCATTTGTGGGCAAGTGCGCTGAATTTGTCGAGTTCCAGTTGGTCGGCGTTGCTCATGTTGTTCTCTTTCAGTGCGTGATCCGTGATTGCCAGACGTTGGCAGTCAACTTAAGTTCCCGTTCGTCCAGGCTGGTGAGCTGGCGGTTGTCGAGGCGCAACTTGCCATTTACCCAGACATGGCTGACCTGTTCGCGCCCGGCAGCGTAAACCAGCGCGGAGATCGGATCGAAGCAGGGTTGGGTCTCAATGCCTGATAAATCCACCGCTACGATATCAGCCAGCTTGCCGGGCGCGAGCGAGCCGATGCGGTCGTCCAGCCCCAGGGCGCGTGCGCCGTTCAGCGTGGCCATTTGCAGCGCGGTTAGAGCGGGCAGGGCAGCGGCATCGCCGGTCACGCCTTTGGCGAGCAGGGCGGCCAGGCGCATCTCGCTGAATAGATCGAGTTTGTTGTTGCTGGCCGCGCCGTCGGTACCGATACCGATGTTGATGCCCTGTCCGGCCAGTGCCGCGATTGGCGCAAAACCGCTGGCGAGCTTGAGGTTGGAAGCCGGGCAATGCGCTACGTGGCAGCCTTGTTCAGCCAGCAATGCTTGTTCATCCGGCGTCAGATGTACGCCATGCACGGCGATCAGCCCGGGGCCCAGCAAGCCCAAGTTATGCAGCCGTGCCAGCGGGCGCAGATTATGCTGTGTCAGGCTCTGGCGGATCTCGTCCTCGGTTTCGTGCAGATGGACGTGAACCGGCAAGTCCAGCTGACTTGCGAAGGTGGCGATTTTTTCAAAGGTTTTATCGCTCACGGTATACGGTGCGTGCGGAGCGAGGGTAAAC
>JANMKH010000188.1:0-14756 GCA_031371965.1 Sulfuriferula sp. | reverse complement strand
GGCACGGACACCACGCCCGCGCCAGCGCATCCATAATCCCAGCAGCACCAGCGCCGCCAGCGCCAAAGCCAGCCACCACGCGCTGTAGCCGGCAGCAACGAGCACCGGCCTGACCGGCTCGATGATGTCGATCAAACCGCTGGTCGGATCGTTCATGGCAGACGCATTTGTTGCAGCAGCGCAAACGGGTCGGTGTCGGCCAGCAGGCAATGCAGGTGCACGCCGATGCGTCGAAACAGCGCCTGCTGTATGGCTTGGCTGCTGCTGGCCTGTTCGTGATACGCCGCACGCACCTCGCGCCTGCCGGTGTCTACCCAGCAGCGCGCCGTGGAAGCTGCATCCTGGAATACGATCAAGCCGACATTGGGCAACGCCTGCTCGGCCACATCCAGCACCTGAACTGCCTGCACCTGTTGGCGGCTGGCCTGACGCAGCAGCGCAGGCAAATCAGCCTCGCACAGCGCATGGAAATCGCTGATCAACACCACCTTGGAACCGCGCGGCAATTGCCCATCCAGCCGGTCGAGCAAGGCATACAAGGGCGGCATTGCCGCAGCAACCGGATCCGTCAACGGCGGGCACGGTGCAATCGCCGCCTGCGCCAGTTGCATTGCGCCCTCAGTGCCATTACGACAGGGTAGCGTCATCGCACCAGGCTGCCAGATCGTGCCGCCGATACAGGTATTGGCCCGCGCAGCGCCAAACCCAAGCGTGGCCGCAATGCGCGCGGCTTGCGTTACTTTCAGTCTGGTGCGGGTACCGAAACGCATGCTCGGGCCGCGGTCGATCACCACATGCAAGGCAGGCTGGTGCTCTTCCCGGTAAATCTTGATGTGCGGCCGGGCGGTGCGCGCTGTGGTGCGCCAATCCATGCCGCGCACGTCGTCGCCAGGCTGATAGGGCCGCGCTTCCTCGAAATCCAGTCCGCTGCCCAGATACACCGAGCGAAAATCCCCGGCGTGGCGGTGCTGCGACTCCCTGAAATAGGGCGCTGCCAGTTGTGCCTGGATCCGGTGCATCAGCCGGGCGAGTTCTTCCGCATTCAGCAATGGCGCGTGCGTATCCACTGCATCGGGCCGGCCAACGCTCAGGGCAACCAGGCGCTGCCCGAGTGAGGCCAGCTTAGCCAATGATGCTTTCATCAGTGCGTTAAGGTACCGGCACCGCATCCAGTAAAGCCTGGAGCAGGCTATTGCGCGACATTTTTTCGATGCGCGCGTTTTAGCTGGGGATGATGCGATGGCGCAGGCAATCTGCGGCGATGGCATGAATATCGTCCGGGATGACATATTTCCTGCCCTGCAAATACGCATGGGCGCAGGCCGCATGGGCGATGGCGAGGGAAGCGCGCGGGCTGGCGCCGACTTCGATCATGCCGGCCTGGTCCGGCAGCCAGTGCGCAATATCGCGCGTCGCTCCGACCAGGCTCACGATATAGCGTTCCAGCGCAGCGTCCAGATGAATCTTTCTCACTTCCTCGCGCGCCGCCAGCACGGTCTGCACATCCACTTTTGGCCGGGATTCCGTGTCGGCGGCATGGCCCATACGGTCGCGTTGCAGTATGCGCAACTCATCCTCAGCACTGGGATAGGTCAGCTCGACATGCAACAGAAAACGGTCGAGCTGCGCCTCCGGCAGTGGGTAGGTACCCGCCTGCTCCTGCGGGTTTTGCGTGGCCATGACCATGAACAGCGGCGGCAACGGCCGGGTTACGCCCCCCACAGTAATCTGGTGTTCCTGCATGGCTTCGAGCAAGGCCGACTGCACTTTGGCCGGTGCCCGGTTGATTTCGTCCGCCAGAATGATTTCATGGAACAGCGGCCCTTCGACAAAGCAGAAGCTGCCTTCCTGGGGATTGTAGATATCGGTGCCGGTCAGATCGCCCGGAAGCAAATCGGGAGTGAACTGGATGCGCTGAAAACGGGCGTGAACTGCTCCCGCCAACGCTTTCACCGCCGTGGTTTTGGCCAGACCTGGCAAACCTTCCAGCAGCAGATGCCCGCCGGTCAGCAGTCCGATGACCAGCCGGTCGAGCAAGGCCGACTGACCGACGATGGTATTTTCCAGAGACTGGCGTAGCGCGATGATTGTTGGCTGATTCAGCATCATTCGTTCCTAACATTGGACAGTGCGCCGTCACACGGGGTTATTGTGTTAGTGTAATATCATCTACATTTATGTAGAATAGTTAATATGAACCACGACGATACCTGGCTGGCACTGATCATCAGCCTTCCCACCCGTAATGCTACCGCCCGCATGCGCATCTGGCGCGCGCTGAAAGCCTTGGGCTGCGCCGTGCTGCGCGATGGCGTGTATCTGCTGCCGAATCATCTGTCCGCAAGGCCGGCACTCCAGGCACAGGCCGCCGAGACACTTGCTGCGGGCGGCACTGCGCAGGTAGTGGAGATCTGCGCCACCGACCCACAGCAAGCTGCCGCGTTCCGCGCGCTGTTTGATCGCACCGTAGAATACACGCAACTGAAAAATGCACTTGACGCTTTCATTCACACCTTTACCACGCTCGATGCCATGGCGGCCAAACGCTCACTTGGCCGCTTGCGGCGCGATTTTGAGGTCATCGCCGCCATGGATTATTTCCCGGCCGCTGCGCGCGAGCAAATCGCCGCCGAACTGGCGCAGGCGGAAGCGGCTTATCAGGCACACAGCAACCCGGATGAACCCCATGCAGCAACAGGCAGCATCCGGCGCCTGCCGAGTACCGAATACCAGAATCGCACCTGGGCCACGCGCTGGCACCTGTGGGTGGATCGCATGGCCAGTGCCTGGCTGATCCAGCGCTTTATCGATCGCCAGCCGGTATTCATGTGGCTGAAGCGGCCGCAGGATTGTCCGGATGGCGCGCTCGGCTTCGATTTTGACGGCGCCGATTTCACCCATATCGGCAATCGGGTCACATTCGAAGTTCTGCTCGCCAGTTTCGGTCTGCAACACGACCCGGCCCTCATCCGCATGGGTGTGCTGGTGCATTACCTGGATGTAGGCGGCATTCCAATACCGGAAGCCGCCGGGCTGGAAACCCTGCTCAAGGCCATGCAAACGCGCTGCCCTGACGATGACACGCTACATACCGAAACCTCCAGGCTATTCGACGACCTTTATGCAGCATTCACCCCTTCATAACAAAGCAAACCATGCCTCCAGAAACCATCCTTGACACCGCACCCGCGCCAGTGGGCTTTGCCGAATCCCTCAAATACTGGCTCAAGCTCGGTTTCATCAGCTTCGGCGGCCCGGCCGGGCAGATTGCCATGATGCACCTGGAGCTGGTGGAACGGCGCCGCTGGATTTCCGAGCAGCGCTTTTTGCATGCGCTGAATTACTGCATGCTGCTGCCCGGCCCGGAAGCACAGCAACTCGCCACCTACATCGGCTGGCTGATGCACGGGGTGAAAGGCGGGGTCGCGGCAGGAGTGCTGTTTGTGCTGCCGTCGCTGCTCCTCCTGATTGCGCTCACCTGGATCTACGTCTCTTTCGGCAGCCTGCCCGCTGTGGCAGGGATTCTGTACGGCATCAAACCCGCAGTCACCGCCATAGTTGTGTTCGCGGCTTACCGTATCGGCTCACGCGCACTCAAACATGGTGTGCTGTGGGTAATTGCGGCGGCCGCTTTTGTCGCCATTTTCGCGCTCGATATTCCCTTCCCCTATATCGTGCTGGGCGCGGCGGTGCTAGGCATGGCGGGTGGCAAATTCATGCCGGACAAATTCAAGGCCGCGGGCGGTCATGGCACCTCCGGCAAGGACTATGGCGCGGCGCTGATCGACGACGACACGCCCACGCCCGGCCATGCACGCTTTTCCTGGGCACGTCTGTCAGCGTTGGTGATCATTGGGGTAGTGCTGTGGGGCAGCGTGATGGCGCTGCTATCCAGCCAGCAAACCCTGTTCACCATGGGCGGATTCTTCACCAAGGCCGCGCTGGTGACCTTCGGCGGCGCTTATGCAGTGCTGCCCTACGTCTATCAGGGCGGCGTCGAACATTACCAGTGGCTCACCGCCCACCAGATGATAGACGGCCTGGCACTGGGCGAAACCACGCCCGGCCCGCTCATCATGGTGGTGGCTTTCGTCGGCTTCATCGGCGGCTGGAGCAAAGCGCTGTTCGGTCCCGATACGCTGTTCTGGGCCGGGGCCGCCGGTGCCGGCGTGGCCACCTTCTTCACCTTCCTGCCCAGCTTTCTGTTCATCCTGGCCGGCGGACCGCTGGTGGAACGCACCCACGGCGACCTCAAGTTCACCGCACCGCTTACCGCCATCACCGCTGCTGTCGTGGGGGTGATCCTTAATCTCGCCGTGTTCTTTGCCTGGCATACGCTGTGGCCTGCGGCGATCAAGACCGCGCCGTTCTCGGGCCAGTTCGAGTGGTTTTCAGCGTTGCTGGGTGTCACCGCTTTCATCGCCCTATGGCGCTACCAGGCCGGTGTGGTGAAAGTTATCGGCGCCTGTGCCCTGCTCGGGCTGAGTTACTCAATGCTCGCTTGAACCTGTTCAACACTAACTGAGACTGGAGAGAAACCATGAAATGGATCACCAGAGAACATCCAAAAATTGATCGCATTGCCTGCCCGTGGCTGATTGCACGCTTTATCGATGAAGCGCCGCAATTTCTGTATGTGCCGGCAACTGAAGTACTGGAGGTGGCCGCACAAACCGGGGCAGTTCCCTATGATATTCCCGGCGTGGAGTATGGGCATGACGGCGAACTATGCAGCTTCGACGCCTTCCTGAAAAAACACCATCTCGACGAGCCTGGGTTACAACAGCTCGCGCTGATCGTGCGCGGCGCGGACACCGCGCGTCTGGATCTCGCCCCCGAAGCAGCGGGTTTGCTGGCGATTTCACTGGGCTTGTCACGCTGCTTTTCGGACGACCATGAAATGCTCAGGCACGGCATGGTGATCTACGATGCACTCTATGCCTGGTGTCGTGAAGGCCAGACGGAAACCCACAACTGGCCGCCAGCCTGAATCTAGTGTGTAGGCAGCAGTGCCATGAGTTTTCCCAGGGCAGCGGGTTCATCCCATTCCGTACCCCCGAACATGACGTAACGCACGCGACCTTGTGCATCCACCACAAAGCTGGAGGGCAGAGCAAAGGCTTTCCACGCTTTCAGTCGGCTGGCATCGCGATCCATCAAGATGGGAAAAGTGACAGGCACCTGCTTGAGAAAAGCCTGCACGTCACTGTTTTGTTCACCCACATTTACCGACAAAATCGCGAAAGGCTTACCGGCCATGCGTTTTTGCAAGCGCTCCATCGAGGGCATTTCCTTGAGACAGGGCGGGCAATAGGTCGCCCAGAAATTTACCAGGACAACGCGCCCACGGTAACTTGCAAGGTCAAATTTTTTGCCGCTCATATCGGACAGAGCGAGCGCTTTGGCCGGATACGGCGCAACAGCATGCAAGTCGGCATCGGCCGCGTGTGCAGTGATAAAAAACAGACTAAGGATGAGGGCGAGCAGCGGGCGCATGAGGGATTCCGTGAGCGGGTGAATCTGACGCAAGCTTGCGCCAGGCATTAAACATGGTGGCTCCGAGTCGCCGGGATTCCTGGAGTTCATGCTGGCTTTGATTCGGGCGTTCATAAAAAGCATCCCGTACCCCAGGCAAGATCGTTACGTGGACTTTGCTGCCTCCGCTTTGCAGCGTGTCTTTCAGTTTGTCCAGCCACCAGAAACGCGGGGATTGCTGCGGTTGCAACAGCGCGACATTGAGCCGAACATGGCTCGTCGCAGGCAGAAAGTGCAGCGCTTTGCCGGTGTCCACCTCTTCGACCAGATCCGGGTAGATCAGCACGGCGCCGGATATCCTGGGAGGCGATTTGCCTTTTTTTACATGCGGCTTCTGCTGTAACAGCTGTGCGCCATTGAGCAATGGAATCACGTTCGTACCTGCCCCGGCAAGATAGAGCTTTTTGCCATCGTGCAGCGCAAATTGCAGCAGGGCTTTCATGTCGGAAGCGGGCACCTTGTCGCGACTGCTACGCAGATCGGGCAGATCATATGCAGACAAACTGTCTACCAACCATACCTCCACTCCGTGCGCGGCGAAATATCTGGCTGCGGCTTGCTCATAGCGTTGTTCGCCATACTCGGCCCCCATCCATAACAATCGGTTCTCTCCTTGTGCCGGATAAACGCTGTAACTCAACACCGCGCCGGATGGCGATTTCCATTGCTGGCCTTGTCCGTGTGTGGCAGCGAGCACTTGGCCACCGCCCAATGCCGTCAGTAACAAAAAACAAGCACACCAGCCGTGTAAAGGGCGGGGAAATTCATTGAACCTCGGAAAATGCATATGGAACCTAAAGGCATTATGGCTGTGCAGGCAAAATAACCGCTCTTCTGCGATGCGACAATGGTACACACGGCTCTGCACAACACTTTAAAATGCCGTTTTATCAGTCCGCAGGATTCAAGCGTGGGTGCGTTTCCTCACCCCAAATCCATACGATCAAACCCGAAACCAGCATGGCGATGGTCACGAACCAGAATCCGGAATTGATGGCACCGCTCAGGTTCGCCACCAGTCCCAGCGCCAGCGCGCCGATGCCGTAGCCGAGGTCGCGCCAGAAGCGGTAGATGCCGATGGCTGAACCACGCCAGTTGGGATGCGCAATATCCGCCACCGCGGCACTCAAGTTTGGGTAGAGCAAAGCCATACCGAAACCCGTCACGGCTGCCGAGAATGACCACCAGAAAATACTCTCACCCATGAGCATCATGCCCACGCCCGCACCGCAGATCCACATCCCCCACACGATGGGCTTCTGCCGGCCGATGTGGTCGGACAGTTTGCCGGTGACCAGCTGTGAACCACCCCAGACGAACCCGTACACGCCCACCACCCAACCAATGTTGGGAAGGCTCAAGCCATGTTGATGAAGGTACACTGGGTAAAATACCCAGATCAGCGCATCCACGAATTTTTCCACCAGCCCGGCCTGGCTGATCGAAGCCATGCGTTGATCGCGCCAGGACATCAGGGTGAATACCTCCCAGGTGGTGGGATTGTCGGAAATGTTATGGGGAAAGCGCGGTTTCGGCCCTTTTGATTGACCCGCAGCATAGCGTGCGCCTTCCGCCTTAGCCCAGGGCAGCGTATCTTTGACCCAGAACAAGGTCAGCACGATTGCCAGCACGATCACCACCAGGCCAAAGATGAGCAGTCCCTGGCGCGCTCCAAACGCAGTCGCCATATAACCGGTGATGATGCCGGCGATGGCCACCCCCACGTAGCCGGAAAATTCATTCAAGCCGATGGTGAGGCCGCGCTGGTCGGCACGGGTGATATCCAGCTTGGAAGTTTGGGTCATCGACCAGGTGAGTCCCTGGTTGACGCCCAGCAATACCGTCGCCGCAACAATCCAGCTCCAGCTCGGGGCATACAGGATCATGAACGGGATAGGCAACGCCGACAGCCAGCCCAACAACAATACCTGCTTGCGGCCGATGCGTTCGGACAGACGCCCCGCCACGAAGTTTAGCGGACCCTTGACGAAACCGAACGCCACCACAAACGCCATGAGCAGCAGGAACGAGCCCTTCGGCACACCGAATTCGGATTCCGCCAGGGCCGGCACCACGGTGCGCATCATGCCCAGCGTCAGCCCTACCAGCAGTACCTGGAACAACTGGTGTAAAAATTGCACCCGATTGTGGCCGATACCGTGGCGGTAATCCTGATAGCTTGCCTGGTGCGAAGCAGAATCACTCATCAAATCATTCCTGTCTCATCAGGCGGCGATATTCGCCGCCACCATTTTGTCCATCTCTGCTGGCCGCGGCGGAATTTCGCTGGTGAGATAGCTCACAAACTCATCCCTGGCGGTGATATGCAGTCCCGGATTGAAGCGTTTTTCGAAACCGATCGTGGAAGAAGGCTTGCCGGAAATGCCCGCGCCGCATGCGCTACCTGCCTGGTGGCCGGGGAAGATTTCGGTCTCGTCCGGCAGAGTCAGCAGCTTGGCGTGAATACTGTCGAACAGCATGGCGGCCATCGTCTTTTCGCGCCCGGCAAGATCAGGGCGGCCGACGCTGCCCACGAACAGGGTATCGCCGGTAATCACGAACCAGGGTTGTTCACCGCGGCGCTTGTCGGTCACCGCCAGGCAGATGCTGTCCATGGTGTGGCCGGGGGTATGCAGCACCTTGGCCACCACATTCCCGGCCTCGATGACGTCACCGTCGTGGAGGGGATGAAACGCAAATTGCACCACCGAAGCATCGCTTTCGTGCAGGCAATAATGCGCACCCGTTATTTCGGCCAGCTTCCTGCCGCCGGAATAATGGTCGGCGTGAACATGGGAGTCGATCACGTGGCTGATCGTGACATTGGCCTTTTTAGCCTCCTCGATAAACCATGCCTCGTCGCCCGCGACCACATCCACGGCAATGGCCTTGCCCAGGGTGCCGCAGCCGAAGAAATAGGAAAGGGACGATTCCTTGGTAGCAAGCTGTTTGAAAAACATAGGTTCCTCCGTGAAATATTTCTGATCAAAAATTAGTATTCAAACGAATATTTGAATAATGGACAAAAAATATACCCAAGTCAACCAAAAATAGAGGGGAACCTGAAAAGGTCAAAAAGTATTCAGTTTTTTTCCACTGGCAACAGGTCTGCTTTCCACTCCGGGTATCCATCTTCCAGGCGGCGTGCCTTATATCCCTGGCTGCGCAGCTGGGAAACCGCCTCATACGCGAACATGCAATAAGGCCCACGACAATAGGCAACCACCTCCTGGTTCGTCGGCAACTTGGCCAGATGTTTGGACAGGCTGTCGAGCGGGATACTGATTGCGCCTGCGATATGGCCTGCCTGGTATTCTCCTGCCGGTCTGACATCCACCACCACCGCTTCGCCACTGCTGACGAGTTGCAACAATTCTTCACGTTTGACGGGCTTCAGGTCATCCAGGCGGTCAAAATTCTCCCGGACTATGCGCTCGACCTCGGCAAGATGGCGCTCAGCTAAACGACGCAATCCGCTCAAGATGTTGGGAATCTCGAAATCATTGAGGCTATAGATGACCTGCAACCCCTCCTTGCGAGATTGCACCACGCCGCTGTCACGCAGGATTTGCAAGTGATGGGAGGTATTTGCCACCGGGATACCGGTGGCATTCGCCAGCCCTTCTACACTGCGTTCACCCTGCGCCAGCGCCTCAAGCAACTCAAGGCGACTGGGGCTGGCCATGGATTTGGCCACCCTGGCAAAATGCTCATAAAGCTTCTTTTTAGGAGAAATAGGCACAGACATATAAAAATTAGGGGCTCAAAAACGAACAGTGATGGATAATTTACGGGCGATGCTCAAACTACATCCGCGGTCACTACGAAAAACGAACCCAGCGGCAAACTGGCAGGCAATACACTTTCCAGTTGCTGTGCAATCCAGCCGCCTCCCGGTGCAAAAATCGAAAACGCCTTACGCAGATTTCGCACCGGCTGGCCGGCGAACAGTTCGCGTACCTGTGCCGCGCTATGCCAATGCGCGCCGCGATAGGCACCCTGCCCGCCGCCGCGACCTTTTTGCCAATACAGCAGACTATGCCGGTTCAACAGGCCCAGCGCAATCCGGCGCCTGGCCACCCGCAGCATCTCCGCGAGTGCAAGGCGCTGGTCGGGGATAAAACACAACGCAGCGACCGCCATCACCAGATCAAAGCCGCCAGCAGCGAAAGGCAGTGCAAGCGCACTGCCGTTTACATAATTTTCCGTACCCACAGCATGGCGTCTGGCAAACGCCAGCCAGTCCCGGTTCGGATCCAGCCCGGTAACGGCAGACTGGCCCCCTCGCGCAAACTGACGGGAAAAATAGCCGGTGCCGCAACCGACATCCAGCAGGCTCTCTCCGGATTGTGGCCCGAGCATGCGTCGTAACAGATCGGATTCAGTTTCCCCGATCCAGCGTCCGCGAGGCGTCTGGTACCACGCGTCATACTCAGCCGCCTGCATCGCACCCCCCTGAAGCCATTTAAGATTTTCGTGGATATACCGATAAGTATGTCAAACCCAGAGTTTGAATTTGGTCACACGGTTTAATAAGCAAACAACACGATCAGCCCAACCAAGGAACCACCCGCATGCTGCATTTTAGAGCCATCGTACTATTCCTGGCTGGGTTAATTTTCGCTCACGCGGCCAGCGCTGGCCTGACTGCGCCTGCTGACAACAAACTCAGGATAGGCGGAACCGGCTGCGCTATCGCCTCGATGCAAATCCTCGGCAAGGCGTTCACCAAAAACCACCCTGATGTCACGGTTGTCATTGTGCCCAGCCTGGGTAGCGGCGGCGGCATCAAGGCCATGCTAGCCGGTGCCATTGACCTGGCTATCAGCGGCCGCGACCTGAAACCGGACGAACGCGCCCAGGGAGTGCTGACAAGCGAGTATGCACGCACACCACTCGTATTCGCCGTCTCCACACATAATAGCGTTACGGCCATTACTACAAGCAAACTGGTCAAGATATACAGTGGCGATAGCACGCTCTGGCCTGATGGAAAAAAACTGCGGCTGATACTACGCCCGGCGGAAGAGTCCGATACGGACATTGTCAAAAGCATGTCGCCGGAAATGAACCAGGCGGTGACAATCGCATTGGCGCGGGAAGGCATGATTATGGCAATCACCGACCAGGACAGTGCAGACAATATGGAAAAGATCCCCGGCGCCATCGGCACCACGACGCTGGCACAAATCATTTCCGAACAGCGTGCGCTCAAACCGCTGACTTTGAATAGCGTAATCCCAAACCTTGATACACTGGCGGAAGGAAGATACCCTTATTTTAAGACCTTGTTCATGGTAAGCGGCCCGAAGCCTAACCCGTTGACCCAAGCGTTTATCGCCTTCGTGCGTTCCGCTGCAGGCCGCCAAATATTGGCAAGAAATGGCCAATGGGCAGCGCCCGCCAAATAAACCTCGAATACTATGACGCTGCCTGACTCAAGACTGGTACCCAATGCGACCTGGTTGGCGGGCATCTTTGCCAGCTTGATCGCACTTGCTTTTCCGCTATTGTATTTTGGCCTGAGCTACCAATATCAGATCGCATCAATGCAAACGGAAGTGGAATTCAAAGCAGCCAACATTTCACAGTTGATCAACGCCAACCCTGAATTGTGGCAATTTGAAGAGCATCGCCTCATCAGCCTGCTCACCGATCAAACCTCCACAACCCTGCCCGAGTCGCGCCGTATTGACGACACAAATGGCAAGCACAACGAACGAAGCCAAGACAAATTCAACCGCCCGTATATATCCAGCTCTGCCGATCTGCGGGATTCCGGCACCATAGTCGGACGCGTTGAAATCATCCGCTCCTTGTCTCCATTGCTGCTTAATACTGCAATGACAGGACTGCTCGGCCTGCTGTTGGGCGGGGTAACTTTCATGGTTTTTCGCACCTATCCCTTGCGCGCATTGAGGCGAGTGCTCAACACTCTGGCCAATGAAAAAGAACGTGCCGAAGTCACTCTCCACAGTATCGGCGATGCTGTCATCACCACCAATGCCGACGGATGTATCGAATACCTTAACCCTGCCGCCGAGCGGTTAACTGGCTGGACCAACGCCACTGCACACGGACAACCTTCTTCTCAAGTATTCAATATCATTAATGAAAACACCGGCGACCCTCTGGATAACCCGGCGGAAAAAGCCATCAAGGGAAATCGTATCGTATCGCCCACCAATCATGCCGGGCTGATCAAGCGCAATGGAAAAATCATCCCGATAGAAGATAGCGCAGCACCCATTTGTGACAAACACGGCCAAATCATCGGGGCCGTTCTGGTGTTTCACGATGTCAGCCACGCTCGCGCCCTGGCTATCAAGCTCAGCCACCAAGCCAGCCACGACGCTCTGACGGGTCTCCTGAATCGGCATGCATTCGAGACCCGCCTACAGCAGGTAATTGAAAATGCGGCGCGGGAAAACAGCTATCACACCTTGTGCTACATGGATCTGGATCAGTTCAAGATCGTCAACGACACTTGCGGCCACACGGCGGGCGATGAGCTGTTGCGGCAGCTGGCAGCCGAACTGCGCGCCCAGGTGCGTGGCTCGGATATCCTTGCGCGCCTGGGCGGGGATGAGTTCGGGCTGCTGCTGGAAGGATGCAGCATGGATATGTCCGACATCATCGTCGGAAAATTGCTACAGACAGTCAGAGACTTTCGCTTCAGCTGGCAGGAGCAAACTTTCTCGGTAGGCGTCAGCATTGGCGTAGTCAGCGTACATGCCGAGTGTGGAGGTCTGATGGAAATCATGCGCGCTGCGGATTCCGCCTGCTATACCGCAAAAGACCGGGGCCGCAATCGCATTTACGTATACCAGCCCAATGACCATGAGGTGGCACTGCGGCGCGGCGAAATGCAATGGGTATCGCGCATTACCAAAGCCATTGATGAGGATCGATTTCGCCTTTATTACCAGACTATCCAGCCGATCATTCCCGGCATACAGGGCGCTCATTATGAAATCCTGCTGCGCATGCTGGATGAAGACGGGAAAATCATATCACCGGCTTCCTTTATCCCGGCCGCTGAACGCTACGGCCTGATGCCAGCCATAGACCGCTGGGTCATCCAAAATACATTCGCCAAACTCGGGGCACTTTACCGCGGGGATACGAAACAGTTGCTTCATACCTGCTCCATCAATCTCTCCGGCACTTCCTGGGCAAATGAAGACCTGGTGGGTTTCATCTGCGAGATGGCTGGCCAATACAGGGTTCCTGCGCGCGTGATCTGTTTTGAGCTCACCGAAACTGCCGCCATCACGCATCTCAGCAAAGCCATTGCATTCATCCGTGAACTCAAAAGCGTAGGCTTCCGATTTTCGCTGGATGATTTCGGCAGCGGCGTCAGTTCGTTTGGCTATCTCAAACAACTTCCCGTGGATTACCTGAAAATTGACGGCGGCTTTGTCAGAAACATGATCGACGACAAAATAGACCACGCCATGGTGGAGACGATCAATAACATCGGCCATATCATGGGCATAAAAACCATAGCGGAGTTTGTAGAAAACGAAGCCATACTGGAAAAGCTCACCCATATGGGTGTGGATAACGCCCAAGGCTACGCCATTGCCAAGCCATTGCCACTGGATGATATTATTATTGGAGCCCCTGCCGTAACGCTGCCGCAGGAATTATCTGCATCCCTTATGGCGGCACATTAACTCGAACGCCAATGGCCTGATTTCCCACCCTGCTTTTCCAGTAGATGGATCGCCTCCATGCGCATTCCCCGATCCACTGCCTTGCACATATCATAAATAGTAAGCAGCCCGACGCTAAGCGCAGTAAGCGCTTCCATCTCCACGCCGGTTTTGCCGACGGTTTCGGCTGTCACCCGGCATTCAATCGCTGAATCTGCCTCTTCCACCAGAAACTCCACTGATACGTGGGTAAGTGCAAGCGGATGACACAATGGAATCAGGTCAGCAGTACGTTTGGATGCCATGATCGCGGCGATACGCGCGACGCCCAGTACATCGCCCTTCTTGGCATTACCGTCGAGGATCATTTTCAGCGTGGCGGGTTGCATCACGATGCGCCCGGCCGCCACCGCAATGCGCCGGGTGTCGGATTTATCGGCCACATCCACCATCTGCGCATGGCCACGGTCATCGAAATGCGTGAATTGGTTCATAGTCAGGAACTGGAAAACAGAAGCAGTTATCATAGCATTCATGAAATCAGCTTCCTTATTCCTGGCTTTGTGCCTGGCCAGCCAGCCGTTGATGGCGAGCGAATTACCGGACCTCGGCGATGTCGCGCAAGGCGCGTTTTCACCGCATGACGAGGCCCGTGTGGGCAGTAAAATCATGCGCGAAATCTACGCTGAACCGGCTTATTACGACGACCCAGAGCTTACTGATTACCTCAATAATCTCGGTTACCGGTTGGTAGCCGCCAGCCCGGAAAATCGCCTCTCGTTCCAGTTTTTTGCACTGCGCGACCGCACGCTGAACGCATTTGCCTTGCCGGGCGGGTTTATCGGCGTGCACACCGGCCTGATCGAAGCCACGCAAAACGAATCCGAACTGGCGGGTGTGCTGGGCCATGAAATCGCCCACGTCACCCAGCATCACCTGGCGCGCATGATCGAAAATCAGAATCAGGGCATCATCCCGTCGCTAGCCGCTTTGGCAGTAGCGCTACTTGCTGCGCGCTCCAACCCGCAAGTGGCTACTGCCGCCATTGCCACGGTACAAGCTACTTCCATCCAGAAACAGCTCAATTTTTCTCGAGACAATGAACGCGAGGCCGACCGTATCGGCATACAAATCATGAGCAACGCGGGTTTTGACCCGCGCGCCATGGCAACTTTTTTCGAACGCCTGCAAAAAAACAGCCGTCTGTATGAAAATAACGCCCCGGCTTATCTGCAGACCCATCCGCTGACCTCGGAACGGATTGCCGATATGCAAAATCGCTTGGCCAGCCTGCCCGTCAAACAGGTGGCAGACAGCCTGGAGTTTCAATTGATACGCGCCAAACTGCTGGCCGGCGAAGGCAGCCCCGAAGCAGCCGTCAAGCGTTTCTCCGAAGCCATCCGCGCTACTCGCTATACCAATCTCGCGGCTGAACGTTACGGGTTGGTAGTGGCGCTGCTGCGCGCACGCCAGTTCGAGCGCGCGGAACAGGCGCTGAACCTGCTCAACCAGTCGGGTGCCAGCAGTCCGATCATTGCCATGCTGGGTGCTCGGATCAAGCAG
>JANMKH010000171.1:0-4567 GCA_031371965.1 Sulfuriferula sp. | reverse complement strand
CCAGCCAGCAGTACCACCAACAAAACAAGTAAACTTCGTTTCATGACATCGTCCGTAAAACAGTTGCCAGATTATACTCCAAACACTTCTGCCGAAGCCGTAATCATGATGGAAATCCCCGTCGCCAGTGCGGGTCAACGGCTGGATCAGGCTCTCGCCGCGTTACTGCCCGACTACTCGCGCAGTCGCATCCAGGATTGGATCAAGCATGAGCGCGTGACGGTCAATGGCCGTTTTCTGGGGGTCAAGGACAAGGTGTGGGGGGGTGAGAAAGTACACGTCCTGCCCGAAACGCATCCGGCTGAAGTGCCGGCGATGCCTGAGGATATCGCGCTGGCGATAGTCCACGAGGATGAGACATTGCTGGTGGTCAACAAGCCGGCCGGGCTGGTGGTGCATCCGGGTAGCGGCAACTGGCAGGGAACCATGCTGAATGCGCTGCTGCACCACGCACCGCAACTGGCCGGGGTGCCGCGCGCAGGCATCGTGCACCGGCTCGACAAGGACACCAGCGGCCTGCTGGTAGTGGCGAAAACACTTACCGCGCAAACCAATCTGGTGCGCCAGTTGCAGGCGCGTAGCGTCAAGCGTGAATACCTGGCTGTGGCGCACGGACTGATCGCGCAAGACGGCAAGGTCGACGCGCGCATCGGGCGTCACCCCAGCCAGCGCACCAAAATGGCAGTCGTTCATTCCGGCCGCGAGGCCGTCACGCACTACACCGTGCTCGAGCATCTGGGCCATTACACCTTGATTCGCTGTGTGCTTGAAACCGGCCGCACCCACCAGATTCGCGTGCATTTGCAGTCCATTGGTCATGCACTGGTGGGCGATCCGGTATACGGGCGCACCAACCAGGCGGCAGCTTTGCGCGATTTCAAACGTCAGGCGCTACATGCCACTCGGCTTGGGTTGCTGCACCCGCTTAGCAATGCTCTACAGGAATGGCAGGTGGAACCCCCTGCAGATTTTCAGGCCTTACTGGACAACTTGAGGGCAGAAAAGGTATGAACCCAGACTGGATTGTTCCGGATTGGCCGGTGCCAGTACAGGTCAGGGCGTTGGTGACAACGCGTGCGGGTGGCGTGAGCACAGCACCCTATGCCGGGCTGAATCTGGGCGATCATGTAGGAGATGATCCGGCCTGCGTGGCACAAAACCGCGCCATTTTGCGCGCCTCACTACCAGCGGAACCGGTCTGGCTTAAACAAGTGCATGGCATCAAGGTGTTTGACGCCGATAGCGGCATCGCCTCAACAGAAGCAGATGCCTGCATGACTCGTCAAGCAGGTCCGGTGTGTGCAGTGCTGACTGCCGATTGTCTGCCGGTACTATTTTGCGACCTTGACGGCAGCGTGGTGGCGGCTGCCCATGCAGGCTGGCGCGGGTTGGTGGGCGGAATGCTGGAGGCGACTGTCGCTGCCATGCAGGTGCCTGCGGATAGCGTGATGGCGTGGCTGGGACCAGCGATCGGCGCGCAGGCGTTTGAAGTGGGAGACGAGGTGCGTGAAGCGTTTATTGCTGTGCAGCCGGTTGCATCCACGGCGTTTACTCCGCACCGGCATGGCAAATGGCTGGCAGATATTTATGCCTTGGCCCGACTGCGGTTGCAGCGTATTGGCGTCACCCGGATATACGGCGGCGGCGCGTGTACATACAACGAATCCGCACGATTTTATTCGTATCGGCGTGATGGTGCGACGGGACGCATGGCCAGTCTGATCTGGTTGCATTGCGATGAAATCGATTCGCCTGGTTAAATCTGTAACTTGCAATCTGTTATAACTATTGATTTTAGTGAGCAGATTAAACCGAGCGCTATTTGGCAGTGTACTTGTGAGCAAAGATCCTTACTGCAGGGTCTTCAAACAGGCAGCCAGTTCGCAGTGAGGAGTCTTATAACTCCCGTTGCCGTTGCATCACACCGCCCATTCGAAACGCATGGACAAGTCTACCGCCTGGATGTGTTTGGTCAGGCCGCCTACCGAGATACGCTGTACACCGGTTTCGGCCACGCTGCGGATGGTGTCGAGGTTGATATTGCCGGAGGCTTCCAACACCGCACGACCAGCACTGAGTCTGACCGCTTCGGATAGCATATCAATAGAAAAATTATCCAGTAGAATCAGGCTTGCGCCCGCGTCCAGTGCCTGCTGCAGCTCGTCGATATTTTCCACCTCAATTTGCACGGGTGCACCGCCGGCAAGTTGCGTAGCAACAGCAAGTACCTGAGCTATTCCCCCTGCTGCAGCGATATGGTTTTCCTTGATCAGAATGCCGTCATAGAGTCCGATACGCTGATTAGCGCCACCGCCGGTCAACACCGCGTATTTTTGTGCCAGGCGCAGGCCAGGTAAGGTTTTACGCGTGTCCATCACTATCGTGTTGGAGCCTGAAATTGCATCAGAGTAGCGCTGAGTGATGGTGGCGGTGGCAGACAGGGTTTGTAAAAAATTAAGCGCAGAACGCTCGGCGGTCAGCAATGCACGCGCATTACCGTGAATTTCGCACAGCATCTGATCGACACCAATACAGCTCCCATCACGCGTGTACCAGTGAATTTTTATGGACGGGTCTATCTGATGAAAGCAGGCTTCAAACCACGCCTGGCCACACAAAATGGCTTTCTCGCGGCAGATTACCGCTGCGCTGGCAGTGGCTTGTTCAGGAATGAGATGGGCGGTGAGATCGCCGCTGCCGATATCTTCGGCGAGTGCGGCGGTGACATTGGTGCGGACGGCATTCGCCAGTTCGGCAGACAGGGAAACAGCGGGTGAGGACATGGCAAGCGTGCTAAAAAGAATTGGCAATCTGATATTTTGCGGGGAGAGGTGGTCAGGAGTAAATATAAATCGCACTATCCGCTAAAAGAAAAGTTTGAATCTTCCGGTGTAGATAGAAAAAGTTTGCGCGTGTCTGATAGCTCCCACAAAATCGTGTCGAGCAGCATCAATTCTTCCGCCACATCGGAAGGAAACCCTTGACGTGAGCCGCGCTGGTCTACCATGAGATTAGCGAGATAGGTCTCCACGTCAGGCGTGCCCCATTTCTCTGTTAATTTCTGAGCGATGTGTGGAAATTGGTTTTCCAGGTGGCTGCAGACTTGGGTAGAAGCGTTACTTATCATGATTTTTCTCCTCCTGGTGGCATCGACTGGTTGAAATTACGAACAGTCCCTCCATCTTATGGATAGTCTAGATATTCAAGGAAAACAAGCTATGCGTTTTGATAAATTGACCACACAGTTCCAACAAGCGCTGTCTGATGCGCAAAGTTTGGCGCTGGGCCAGGATAACCAGTTTATCGAGCCGCTGCATCTGCTGGCGGCATTAATCGACCAGACTGAAGGCGGCACCACTTCGCTCTTGGCGCGTGCTGGCGGCAATGTGCGTGCATTGCGTAGCGCTTTGCAGGAATCCATTGGACGTCTGCCCAAGGTGGAAGGGCATGGCGGAGAAGTGCAAATCTCGCGCGAACTCAACAATTTGTTCAATCTGACCGACAAGGAAGCACAAAAACGTGGCGACCAGTTCATCGCCAGCGAGCTGTTCCTGCTGGCCGCCTGCGACGACAAGGGTGAAGTGGGACGGCTGCTCAAGCAGCATGGCGTCGCCCGCCAGGCGCTGGATGCAGCCATCAAGCAGGTGCGTGGCGGCGAAAATGTGGCGAGCGCCGATGCTGAAGGTCAACGCGAAGCGCTCAACAAATACACATTGGACCTCACCGAGCGTGCGCGCTTGGGCAAGCTTGATCCGGTGATTGGTCGCGACGACGAGATTCGCCGCGCCATCCAGGTGCTGCAGCGCCGCACCAAGAATAATCCGGTACTGATCGGCGAGCCGGGTGTGGGCAAGACCGCCATCGTGGAAGGTCTGGCGCAGCGCATTGTGAATGGCGAGGTGCCGGATACCCTGAAGGGAAAGCGCGTGCTGGTGCTGGATATGGCGGGGCTGCTGGCCGGCGCCAAATATCGCGGCGAGTTCGAGGAGCGGTTGAAATCGGTACTGAAGGAAGTCGCCCAGGACGAGGGTCGCATCATCCTGTTCATCGACGAGTTGCACACCATGGTGGGTGCGGGCAAGGCGGAAGGTGCAATGGATGCGGGCAATATGCTGAAACCGGCACTGGCGCGCGGCGAGTTGCACTGTGTCGGCGCGACCACGCTGGACGAATACCGCAAGTACATCGAAAAGGACGCCGCGCTGGAGCGGCGTTTCCAGAAAGTGCTGGTGGACGAACCATCGGTCGAGGACACCATCGCCATCCTGCGTGGCCTGCAGGAAAAATACGAAGTGCATCACGGGGTCAAGATCACTGATCCGGCCATCGTCGCTGCGGCCGAGTTGTCGCACCGCTATATCACCGATCGCTTTTTGCCGGACAAGGCAATTGACCTGATCGACGAGGCTGCGTCGCGCGTCAGGATGGAGATCGACTCCAAACCGGAGGTCATAGACAAGCTGGAGCGGCGCATGATCCAGCTCAAGATCGAGCGTGAGGCGGTGAAACGGGAGAAAGATGAAGCCTCGCAAAAACGCCTGCAGCTAATCGAGGATGAGTTGTTGCG
>JANMKH010000141.1:0-5734 GCA_031371965.1 Sulfuriferula sp. | reverse complement strand
CGCTGATCAAGAAAAACGCCCATTTCAAAGCCACGCCGGTGGTCATGCTATCAAGCAAGGATGGCCTGTTCGACAAGGCGCGCGGGCGCATGGTTGGTTCCAATGAATACCTGACCAAACCATTTACCAAAGATACCCTGTTAACTGCAGTACAACGCCACACCACCCAGCATTTAGCTGCCTGACCTTTAAGACGAGATTATTACCATGACTATCCAACGCATCCTGATTGTAGACGACTCCCCCACTGAACGCTTTTTCCTGGCCGATTTGCTCGGGAAAAATGGCTATGAGGTCAGCATGGCTGAAAATGGTACCGAGGCGTTGGACAAAGCCAAGCAAACCAAACCGGACCTGATCCTGATGGATGTGGTGATGCCAGGCCTCAATGGCTTTCAGGCCACTCGTGCGATCACACGCGACGACGATACCAAACATATTCCAATCATCCTGTGCACCACTAAAAACCAGGAAACCGACAAAATATGGGGAATGCGTCAAGGCGCCATTGAATATATGGTCAAACCCATTGATGGCCCCGCTTTGCTGCAAAAGATTCGCACTTTATAAGCTCCTGTTTTCTGACAATTCACATACGACCATGTCAAAACGCGTCAGCCTCAAACAATTCCAGCAAGACCTGAGCGCCCGTCTTCAAGATGCGAGCACCCGCACTACCCTGGCAACCAGCCTGGGAGTGCGCGTCGGCGATGAAAACTGGCTGGTCGAACTTGGCAATATCAGCGAAGTCATTGCGCCGGGCCCATGGGTACGGGTACCGCTGGCCAAGACTTGGCTCCTGGGTGTCGCAAATATCCGTGGCAAATTGTATAGCGTTGTCGATCTGCCCTCTTTTTCTGGCCACGCGACGGTAACACCTGGGCCGGATACGCGATTATTGCTGGTACACAGCCGTTTCGCGGTGAATGCCGCATTGCTCGTCGACCAGACATTGGGATTACGCAGCATGGAACAGACCGGCCACAAAGAAACCGGCGCGTCTGATACAGAATGGATATCTCGTCATTATCGCGATGAACAGGGTGTTTCCTGGAAAGTTCTGGATATGGGTGTACTCGTTTCGCATCCGGCGTTTCTCCAGGCTGGTATCTAGACGCATTTCATCATAATAATTTATTGAACCAACAACCTTAAAGCGGAGAAAAGCATGGCTATCAGCTTTCCCAGTTTCAATCTTAAGTCCTCCAAGGATAAAACTGCTAAATCCAGGAGTGCTCGCGACGTACCTGAGCACACCACGCTTATTATGAGTGGATTGCGCAAAATTTCTGCCAAAGCCCCTGGAGAAACACCGCTCATTGGTCACCTGCCGATCGAAAAGCAATACATGCTCACCCTGGGCGCTGCCTTGGGTCTGATTGTGCTAGCAGCAGGCTTGGTGACATACAGCACCATTCAGGCAGGCAATAAGACCGAATATATCGGTACATCCACCGAAATGCAGATGCTCTCGCAGCGTATCGCCAAGGGTGCGCAACAGGCCGTGCTGGGCACCCCGGAAGCATTCAAGCAACTCCAGGACAGCCGCACCGTCTACAAAAACAGCCTGTCAGGTTTGATAAACGGTAACAGCAGCATCCCTGCTTCGCCAAGTTCGATTCAGCCTCTGCTGGCTAAACTCGACAAAGACTGGAAGCCGATGACCGGTCAGATCGACTTGATTTTGGGTCAGGAAAAAACTCTGGTTGGTCTGCATAAAAGTGTGGGAAACATCAATAAATCCAGTAGTGCATTGCTGGAACTCTCCGAACAGCTTGTTGGCCGCATGAACGATGCCAATACGCCGCAACGCCCCACCTCACTGGCCAGCGAAATGGTCATGTTGACTCAACGCATGGCCAAAAATGCCAACACGCTGCTGTCCAGTGAAGTGATCGACCAGGACGTGGCGTTTCAGCTCGGCAAGGATGCGACCACTTACAAGGATATCATGAACGGGCTGAATGATGGCAGCGAAAAGCTGCGCTTGACTGCCGCCACGGACCAGGACGTTCGCGCCAAGCTGCAGGATATTATTTCTGCCTATAAAGGGTTCGAGGTCGACGTCAACAACATTCTCGCCAATATGCAGCCACTGGTGGAAGCCAAGCTGGCTGGACACGGCATTTTTACCGAGAGCGATAAACTTCTGGCCGACACACAAAAGATTACCACCGCTTATCAAGGGCTGGGGGCGCTTGGCAATGCTTTGGCCATTCTGTTTGGTGTGTTGGGGCTGGCCAGTCTGGCGCTGTTCGGATATATCAACATTAATGAAGCCAAACGCCGTGCCATGCAAGGTGAAGCCGAGAACAAGCGTAACCAGGAAGCCATTCTGCGTCTGTTGAACGAGTTGGGCGACCTCTCGGAAGGCGACCTGACCGTCAGCGCTACGGTTAACGAAGATATCACCGGCGCAATTGCGGACTCCATCAACTTCACTATTGATGAGTTGCGCTCACTGGTTGTGGGTATCAATAAAGCTACTGAGCAAGTTAATTCGACAACCACCCAAGCCAAACTTGTATCGGACGAACTCCTGTCTGCCGCACAGCGCCAGTCACGTGAAATCGAAGATACCTCTGCCGCTATTCTGGATATGTCGGAATCCATTAATGAAGTGTCCGCCAGTGCCAGCCAGTCCGCACAGGTGGCGCACCAGTCACTGGAAGCCGCAGAAAAAGGCACGCACGCGGTACAAAACTCCATCTCCGGCATGAATGGCATTCGTGAGCAGATTCAGGAAACGTCCAAGCGCATCAAGCGCCTGGGTGAATCGTCACAGGAAATCGGCGAAATTGTGGAGCTGATTTCCGACATTACCGAGCAGACCAACGTGCTGGCACTGAACGCTGCCATTCAGGCGGCATCGGCTGGTGAAGCAGGGCGCGGGTTCTCGGTGGTTGCAGAAGAGGTGCAACGTCTGGCAGAACGCTCCGGCCAGGCTACCAAGCAGATTGCAGCGATTGTGAAAACCATTCAGTCGGATACCCAGGACGCGGTTGCCGCCATGGAAACCAGTACCCAGGGTGTGGTTGAGGGGGCAAAGCTATCCGACGCTGCCGGCCAGGCGCTGTCCGAGATCAGCCAGGTGTCACGCAACCTGGCCGCACTGATAGAAAACATCTCCACCGCAACCGAAGCTCAGGCTGCTGCAGCCACCAAAGTCGCCCGTACTATGCAGGACATCCAAAGCATTACCGAGCAGACAACCAACGGCACGAACCAGACCGCGTCTTCGATTGGTGCTTTGAGCGACCTGGCAGCCGATCTGAAGAAATCAATTGCCGGCTTCAAACTGGCATAACGCAGCTCCCGGCGTGATTAGCCGACTAAACAGGACACACCATGAGCGCAACTGTGGAATATGATACTGGCCCGCTGAGCTGGGTAAAAAGCGAAATTGACCATGCCCTGCAGCAAACCCGCGACACCCTGAGCAAGTTCCGCCCCGGCGAGGACGACCCAGCGCAACTGCGCAATGCGCGCACCTACCTGAATCAGGTCAGCGGCGCCATCGAGATGGTCGGCTTGCAAGGCGTAGCACTCGTGTCCCAGGAAACGAAAAAACTGCTGGAACAACTGGAAAACCAGACCCTGCCAGTCAATGCCGCAGCCATTGATCTGTTACAACGCACCATTGATGCAATATGCATCTATCTGGACGACCTGGTCAAAGGCAAACCCAATCTGGAGTTGCGTCTGTTTCCTCTATATCAGGAAATTCGCACCACTCTGGGCATCGAAAATAGCGCCGAAAGCGACCTGTTTTTTCCTGATCTGGGCCAACGCGCACCCAAGACCCAATCTGTTGTATCGCGTTCTCAAGCGGAACTGACAGCGCTGGTAAAAAAGTCACGCGCCCAATTTCAGCGCGGCCTGCTGGCGTTTTTGCGTCAACAAAATGCAGACCAAGGTCTGGCGGTTATGCGTGTGGCGGTGCACGAAATCGAACAGGCCATGGAACTGCCGGCCAATCGCACATTGTGGTGGGGTGCCACGGCATTTGTGGATTGCCTGGCTAACCACGCCATCGAGCCCAATTTTGCAGTCAAGCAACTTTGCGGCCGCATTGACTTGCAAATGCGCCGCCTGGCCGAGGGCTCCAACAAGGTAGCAGAACGTCTGCTCAAGGATATTCTTTATTTCGTGGCTAAAAGCGGCGATGTCAGCGACCACGTCAAAGCCGTCAAACAAGCGTTTTCGCTTGACCACATCATGCCAGACAATACGGGCGAATCCAGTGAAATGGCTGCACTGCTGCCGTTGCTAAAGGAATTGCGTAATCTGCTCGCGCCAGCCAAGGAATCCTGGCTAAAATTCACTGCCGGCAACCGCGACAGTCTGGTGCAATTCCAATCCCATATCAGCACGTTGCACACACGTATTGCTGAACTCAAAAACACACCGTTGCTGAATTTACTGACACAGATCAGCGAAATCGCCACATCCACTGGGTCGCTTGCCTCGGACAAAACCGAGTCGCTCGGACTGGAAATGGCCACTGCGTTGCTATTGATACAAAACACCCTGGAAAACTACCAGAACGTCACGGGTGAACTGGTAGCGCAAGCCGATGTGCAAATGCTGCGCCTGCGCGCTGCCGCCTATGGTGACGTAGATGTCTCGCAGATACCTGAAATCCCGCTGTTGGACGAAATGTCGCGCCACGCCCAGGAACGTCTGCTCATTGCACAGGTTGCGCAAGAAATTCAATCCAACCTGCAGCACGCCGAAGAAGTACTGGATGCCTTTTTCCGTGACCCTGAGCACGACCGTCAAGCCTTGGTCAGCATCAATGCACCGCTAACACAGGTGCAGGGTGCACTGAGCATCCTGCAGCTTGACCAGGCCGGTCAGCTGCTCAGCGCTGCGCGCAGTATCGTGCTAGGTTTCCAGGATATCCAACGCCCGATTAACGAGACTGATTTTGCAGTGCTCGCTGACGCCCTGAGCAGCCTCGGCCTCTTTATTGACGCACTACGCCATCAACGCAACGACGCTGACACCATCCTGCTCCCCGCACTTCAGCAACTGGGGCTGTGGGAACCGGAACCCGTCGCATCACCCGATCCGTCCACACCCAGTGTTGAAGACTGCCTGGATGCGCTGAAACATGACGTTCGGGACCAGCATAGCGCCTGGCAAGAAGCGCCTGAACAGGAAAACACTCAAAAAAAGTTTTTGAGCGCATTGCATGAGCTCGAAGAAGATGCCGAACTCATCGGTGACTATGCGCTCAAACAACAAACAACCGACGCACTCAAGCTGGCTGACAGCGGCCCCAATCCGGCACTGAGCCAAGCCATCCAGGACATCAGCGGCGGCAAAACAGTGCCACAAGAAATCACCGTTGAAGCACCTGTCGATGCCGCCACAAATCAGGCGATTGATGCCGAACTGCTGGAAATCTTCCTCGAGGAAGCCGGCGAAGTACTCGATAGCATTGCCAGTCAACTGGACATATCTCGTGCAGAGCCCCATAACCCCGACAGCCTTACTACGCTGCGCCGCAATTTCCATACCCTGAAGGGCAGCGGCCGCATGGTGGGCCTCACAGATCTGGGTGAAGTTGCATGGAGCATTGAACAATTGCTCAATCAGTGGCTGCAGGATGAAAAATCTGCCAGTGATGTTCTTCTGGAAGTTCTGAGCGACGCTCACGGTCATTTTGACGGCTGGATCAAATCGCTAAAATCCAGTGGACAAGCCCACATTGTCGCTGACGAGCTAG
>JANMKH010000126.1:0-3449 GCA_031371965.1 Sulfuriferula sp. | reverse complement strand
AAAACGATCCTCCTCAAAACCCGCGCCCGCTCTGTGGCCTCTGTGGCGGCAACAGGTTTTTCCAGGATGACCGCCGCGGCCTACGACGTCATCGTGGTCGGCGCCGGCATAGTCGGCGCCGCGTTCAGCGCCGCACTCAAGGGGAGCGGACTTGAGCTGGCGCTGGTGGAACCGCATCCGCCGGCTGTACCGACGCCGGAATGGGATGCGCGCATTTATGCCATCAGTCCCGGCAGCGCACGTTTTCTTGACGAGCTGGGCGTGTGGCAAGGTTTCGATGCGGCGCGCATCGCGCCGGTATACGGCATGGAAATCAGCGGCGACACCGGCGCGCAGCTGGAGTTTGACGCCTACGCCGCAGGCTTGCCGCAGCTCGCCTGGATCATGGAGAGCAACCGTATCCAGCATGGCCTATGGACTGCCTTGCAGCAGCAATCCAATCTGACGCTGTTTGCCGGTGCCCGTTGTGCCGAACTGGGCTGGTCGGCCTCGGGTACGCGGCTGGAACTCGCAGACGGCACGGTTTTGCACGGCAAGCTCATTGTGGCGGCGGATGGCGGCCATTCCTGGGTGCGCCAGCAGGCGGATATTGCAGTGACGCGCCGCGATTATGGCCAGTTGGGCGTCGTCGCCAATTTTGAATGCAGCCGTCCCCACGCCCATATCGCGCGTCAGTGGTTCCGTGCCGACGGCGCGCTGGCCTGGCTGCCATTACCGGGGCAACGTATTTCCATGGTGTGGTCCACCGCCGAGGCGCATGCACAGACGCTGCTGGCATTGCCTGCCCACGAGCTGGCCGAACGCGTGGCGCAGGCCGGTGGCCATGAACTGGGGGCGCTTGATGTGCTGGGTGTGCCGGCTGCATTTCCGCTGGCGCTCAGCCGCGTGGATGCGCTGGTCAAGCCCGGTCTGGCGTTGATCGGCGATGCCGCCCACGGTGTGCACCCGCTGGCCGGGCAGGGCGTCAATCTGGGTTTGCGCGATGCGCGCGAGCTGGCGCAAGTGTTGCGCGCGCGCGGTGCGGCAAGCTGTGGCGAACTGCCGCTGCTGCGCCGTTATGAGCGCGCGCGCAAGGAAGACATTCTCACCATGCAGGGCGTGACCGACGGCCTGCATACACTGTTTGGCAGCACCCAACCGGGATTGGCCCGGTTGCGCAATACCGGGCTCGATCTCACTAATCGGCTGGGTCTGGTCAAAAACCTGTTGATACAACACGCGCTGGCCTGAGCCATTTTCTTTCAAAATTCTGGAGTGAACATGTTTAAACGTATTCTGTTGTCCACCGTACTTCTGACCAGTGTGCTGGCGTGTACGGCCAACGCGGATGAGACGGCCATCAAGAAAACCCTGCTGGAAAAATTTCCCGGCGCAGCCATTGCCAGCATCACCAAGACCCCGTATTCCGGGCTTTACGAAGTGCTGATAGACGGCCAGATCGCCTATACCGATGAAAATGCCCATTATCTGTTTGTGGGAAGTGTGGTGGACCTCAAAACCCGGCAGAACCTGACCAACGAGCGTTTGGAGAAGCTCAATGCCGTCAAGTTCGATAGCCTGCCCTTCGCCGATGCAATCAAAACCGTAAAGGGTAACGGCAAGCGCAAACTGGCGATTTTTTCCGATCCGGATTGCCCCTATTGCAGGAAGCTGGAACAGGAGTTGACCAAGGTCAGCAACGTCACCATCTATACTTTTCTTTACCCCATCGTCAGCCTGCATCCGGATGCCAATGCCAACGCCAAAGCCATCTGGTGCGCGCCGGATCGCAACAAGGCCTGGGATGATGCAATGCTGCGCGGCGTGATGCCGAAAAACAACGGCGGCTGCAAAAATCCGGTCGAGTCCAATATCGCGCTCGGCAACAAATACCGCGTCACCGGCACCCCAACGCTGATTTTTGAAAACGGTCAGCGCGTTCCGGGCATGGTACCGGCGGACAAGGTCAACGAGATGCTGGATGCGGCAGGCAAGGAAAAATAATGGCGACATTCTGGGATGAACGTTACGCGGTGGAAGGATATGTTTTCGGTACCGCACCCAATGTTTTTTTAGCGTCGCAGGCTGCGCGACTGCAGGCCGGTCAGTCTGCTCTGGCTGTGGCCGACGGCGAAGGCCGCAATGGTGTGTGGCTGGCGCAACAGGGTTTACAAGTCTTGTCCGTGGACAGTTCCGGCGTGGCGCAGGCCAAGGCCAGAAAACTGGCAGCTGAACGCGGCGTGACGCTGCAGTTTGAAACGGCCGACATGCTGGCGTGGGATTGGGGCGATGCGCGTTTCGACGTCATCGTCGCCATTTTCATCCAGTTCGCAGATCCGGCCGGACGCGCATGCCAGTTCGAAGGCATCCGGCGCGCGCTCAGGCCGGGCGGTTTGCTGCTATTGCAGGGCTATACGCCGCGTCAATTGGAATACAAGACCGGCGGCCCGTCGGCCCTGGAAAACCTCTACACCGAGCCGATGCTGCGCGAATGGTTTGGCGACTGGGATATTCAGCACTTGCACGAGCACGATGAGGTCATCAACGAGGGCAGTCATCATGCCGGGATGTCGGCGTTGATAGATCTGGTGGCGTATAGCCCTGCAACAAGCAGTTAATCGCCAAACAGCCGCGCCAGTTCCACGCCCGGGTCTGCGGCGCGCATGAACGCCTCGCCCACCAGAAACGCGTTGACGCCATGGGCGCGCATCAGCGATACATCAGCGCGGCTGTGGATGCCGCTCTCGGTCACGGCGATGTGCTGATCACCCAGCATGCCCAGCAGATCGAGCGTCGTTTGCAATGAAGTTTCAAAAGTGCGCAGGTTGCGATTGTTGATGCCTTGCAGCGGCGTGGCGAGTTGCAGCGCCCGTTCCAGTTCGGTGGCATTGTGCGATTCCACCAGCACCGCCATGCCGAGTTCCTTCGCAATGCCTTCCATATTTTGCATCTCGGACAGGCTCAACGCTGCCACGATGAGCAGGATGCAGTCTGCACCCAGTGCGCGCGCCTCGTACACCTGGTACGGGACTATCATGAAATCCTTGCGCAATACCGGCAGCTTGCACGCGTTACGCGCTTCGATCAGATAGTCCGCGCTGCCCTGGAAATATTGCACGTCCGTGAGCACCGACAAACACGCCGCACCATGCCGAGCGTAACTGGCGGCGATTTCTGCAGGCTGAAAATCGTCGCGCAGCAGTCCCTTGGAGGGACTGGCTTTCTTGATTTCGGCGATGACCGCAGTTTGCCCTGCCACTATGCGCTTGCGCATTGCGCCGACGAAATCACGTGCAGGTGCGGTGTCGCGGGCAGCGGCTTGAACTTCAGCCAGGCTGGAACGAATAAGGGCTGCGCTGATTTCTTCACGCTTGGTGGCGAGGATACGATTGAGAATGTCTGACATGTCAGGCGGACCGTTGCGTAAACGCGATGAGTTGGTTGAGCTTGGTGCGTGCGGCACCCAAGCT
>JANMKH010000108.1:0-1787 GCA_031371965.1 Sulfuriferula sp. | reverse complement strand
GCGGGAATGCCCCTGTCCTCGTACACGCCGCTGGAGGCGCGATCGGAGATGGAAACCAGACCGATATGAATCGTATCCATACCCGCCTCAGAACGGCAACGCCAGCGCCGGTGCGGCCTCGTGCAGCACGCGCCGGAAATCCGCCTGGATGCGCTCAATCCCTGCCTGGGTATCCGCCTCGAAGCGCAACACGATCACCGGCGTGGTGTTGGAAGGCCGCGCCAGGCCGAAGCCGTCGGCGTATTCCACGCGCAGGCCATCCAGGGTGATGATTTCGCGCGCATCGGGGAATGTGGCGCTTTTTTGCAACCGGTCCATCAGCGCGTAATGTTCGCCTTCGGCCATGGTGATGTTGAGTTCCGGGGTGTTCACGGTGTCCGGCAGGCCATGCAGGGTGGCGTTGATATCGGCCTGCTTGCTCAGGTATTCGAGCAGGCGCGCGCCCGCATACATGCCGTCGTCGAAGCCATACCAGCGCTCCTTGAAAAAGATATGGCCGGACATCTCCCCGGCCAGCAGCGCGCCGGTTTCCTTCATTTTGGCCTTGATGAAACTGTGACCGGTTTTCCACAGCAGCGGACGCCCGCCGCGCGCGCGAATCCAGTCAAACAGCTTGCGCGTGGATTTCACGTCGAAAATGATCTCGGCATCCGGATTGCGGCTCAATACATCATCGGCGAACAGCATCAGCTGGCGATCCGGGAAGATAATGCTACCGTCCTTGGTGACCACGCCCAGGCGGTCGCCGTCGCCGTCGAAAGCGAGACCGATTTCCGCGTCGCTGGTTTTCAGGCGGGCGATCAGGTCCACCAGGTTTTTCGGCTGCGACGGGTCGGGATGGTGGTTGGGAAAGTTGCCGTCCACCTCGCAGAACATCTCCTCCACCGTGCAACCCAGGCGGCGATACAACTCCGGGCCGAACGCGCCGGGCACGCCATTGCCGGCGTCGACGATGATTTTCATCGGGCGAGCCAGCTTGATATCCCCGGCGATGCGATCCAGATAGGCGGGTGCAATGTCGTGCTGGCTGTAACGGCCGCTACCTTGCGCGAGGTCGTTGTTCTCCAGCCGCAGTCGCAGCGCCTGGATGGTGTCGCCGGACAGGGTCTCACCGCCTAAAACCATCTTCAAACCATTGTAGTCGGGCGGGTTGTGGCTGCCAGTGACCATCACGGCGCAATGCGTATCAAGCTCATAGGCCGCGAAATACGTCATCGGTGTGGCCACCATGCCCAGATCGATCACGTCGATGCCTGCCTTCTGAATGCCGCGCGCCAGCGCTGCGGCCAGTTCCGGGCCGGACAGACGCCCGTCGCGGCCAATGCAAATAGCGGTCTGGCGACGTGCAACCGCTTCCGAACCAATCGCGTGACCGATGGCCTCGACGATCTCCGGGGTGAGTGTTTTACCGACGATGCCGCGAATATCGTAAGCCTTGAAAATTTCTTTTGGAAATGTAGTCATGGGAACTCCTGATAATAAAATTAAGAACGCACGCGGCTGAATTGTGTGGTGATGGTCAGACTATTCTACCTGTGTGACGTTGTCGTCATTGGCCGGTCTCAAAAAAACCCAGCGCACGTTGCGGTAGCCAATTCACATTGCCGGGGAAAGACCCTTGCAGAAATCCTACATGACCGCCTTGCGCCGGGAAATCCAGAGTCATCGCAGATGAAACTTCGCCAGCACCGGGCAACGCTGTGCCTGGCATGAACGGGTCGTTGCGCGCGTTGATGAGCAAAGTGGGCACGCGTACATGAATCAAGCCTGGTTTGCTGGACGCGCGC
>JANMKH010000103.1:0-11875 GCA_031371965.1 Sulfuriferula sp. | reverse complement strand
ATCGAAGGCCTCGGGAATAGTGAGCCGAATCCTGGCGCTGGAGAACAGAAGCTGCGACATAGCCCAGCGGCCGCGCCAGCCCTCGACCCACAGGACAGCGTAAGAATCACCGACACTCGTCGCCAGCGCCTGCTTTTCGCTTACGGCAAGGGGATGGATGCGGAAGGGCCGGCGCTGTGTGCAACGACGTTCAATGAATGGGAGGAGGGAATCAGCCTGTACCTGGCTATCCGGATACAGTCGTACATCATAAAGTGGGTGGGTATCCGGTGCACTTCTGCGTCGGGAAATCTCCGCGCGAAGCCCAAAGCCCGTCGCGGCAATACATAGAGTTTCGAGCAGGGCTCCATGTGCTAGCTGGCTGCCAAATCCGTTCAGGTCGTACATGCAATGTTCACGCGTATCGAAACCATGCACCACGACGTGGCGCTCATCCAGAATCTCGAAGCGCCACGGTTGGGTGTTATCCCCGCTTGGCGCCCACCGCGCCAAGTCTAGAATCTGCTCGACCACGTTCAGCATCACGTACTCCTTACGAACCACGGGGCAGCATCGCAACTAGTTGGAGCCGCGTCAGTACCAGGACAAGTGCTGCAAGAAATTAATTTTCCGGGTATAGACCCGACTTGCTGCGGTAGGCGTCGAAGTGGAAGCCCTCGGGCGCTGCCCGGACTTAATCGCGATCTAGGCGGATTTTTAAGGCATCGGTCGCTGCGACACCGACTAAACGCTGACAGGCCATGATTAATGGATGAACGCTTACGGTTGGCGAAGTCAAAGGTGCCGAAATCGGCCAAGTGGAATTGGCCGATACCCAACCGACAAAGCGTCAACAGACTAAACCCTCCCAGACCGGCAATCACCGCACCCCCGCTCCGCAGAAGAGCTTGCTCCTCGCGCGTCACCCAGCGGATATTGCGTGAAAATGCAGTTTGATAGGAAAAACCGGACATAACCAAAACCCCTTTGCGTAACAGCGAAGTATAGAGTGTGGCCGTCCGGGTGTCAGTTATGAGTTCCGTGCAGCAGGCGCTGGGTGATTCCCTCTTCATCCAGCTTTGAAAATCCATACGGGTACAAGGATTTTTCGCCTGGCGGCTTGTGCACCAAGCCGCCCAGCTTTTCGATCTGCTGCCTTGCATAGGACAAATCCAGTCGCAACAGCACTGCCGGCGCATTGACGCGACTGCACATGCGTTCCCCGCCGAACAGCTCAAAACCCAGCATGCGCCGATAGAAACCCACATGCCGGGGGTTCACCTCGATCACAAAATCAGTTCCATGATGAATATTATGACCATAGATGAAGGAGATATGAAACAGCGCAGCGAGAACAGGCTTGGAACCCAGTCCCTCATCCAATGCAAGCTTGATGATCTCGCATACACGCCGTCCTTGGGCGCGTAAACTATCCACCTCCGGCTTGTATAGCTCGTCCACCAGTAAACCGACCTTGGAATCCAGGCCCAAGGTGAGCGTCCCTACAATCTTATCTTTATCGAATGCAAGTAGTGTGATGCGATTCGGGTCTTCATCCATCTCACTGGTCTGATAACCGCGCCAGGAATACATTTTTTGAATCAGCAGGCTGGCTGATTGCACCCTATCCTCGCTGGCTGCCAACCGAATCTTGAATTTTTGCTGTTCAAGCGTGACATTTTGAGTGCTTACTTGCTCACCGCCTTGCGGAATGCACAATTCCCTCAGCTTATGGGGAGATTGAAACTCCACAATAGTCTTGGACCACTCATCTGCCGGTTTTCTGCGTTGAATAGTCATCATTTTACTACCTGTGAGACCCACTACTAAATTAACGAGACACCGATTAATTACAGATGCTTATTGAATTTAACGGATAAAACTGCAGACAGTTTAGAAAAAAAACAAATCAAGGATCAGAAGTTACAGATTGTTAGCACCGACCTAACCTGTACATAACACCATAAGTCTCTTCTATTTATTTAATTGAGCCTGACTTAACCACACTGCCGCATCCAAAGCAAAATAGGTAAGGATACCGTCCGCGCCAGCACGCTTAAAGCATAGCAGAGATTCCATTACGCATTTTTTTTCATCCAGCCAGCCATTGGCGGCAGCTGCCTTGAGCATGGCATATTCTCCACTAACCTGATAAGCGTAGGTGGGTACGCCAAAGGTATCTTTTACTCGCCGCACGATGTCCAGGTATGGCATGCCAGGCTTGACCATTACCATATCTGCGCCTTCCGCTATGTCCTGCGCCACTTCACGTAGCGCCTCGTCGCTGTTGGCTGGGTCCATCTGATAAGTTTCCTTGCTGCCCGCACCCAGATTGGCTGTGGATCCCACTGCGTCGCGGAATGGCCCATAAAAACTGGAAGCATATTTGGCCGCATAGGCCAAAATACGCGTGTGGATATAGCCTGCGGCATCCAGCGCCTGACGTATAGCGCCTACCCGCCCATCCATCATGTCCGATGGCGCCACCACGTCGGCTCCGGCTTCGGCGTGAGTTAACGCTTGTTGCACCAGCACATCGATCGTCGCATCATTCATCACATAGCCTTGGGCATCGATCAGGCCGTCCTGCCCATGGCTGGTATAGGGATCGAGCGCGATGTCGGTAATGACGCCCAACTCGGGGAATCTTTGCTTAAGCGCACGCACGGTGCGCGGTACCAGGCCGTTAGAATTAAACGCTTCCTCCGCGCCCACGGTTTTCAATCCGGGTTCGATTACCGGGAATAGGGCAATTGCCGGGATACCCAGAGCGACGCACTGCGCGGCGACCTCCAGCAGCATATCCAGAGAAACCCGGCTCACCCCCGGCATCGAACTGATTTCCTCGGTTCGGCCCGCGCCATCCAGCACAAAAACCGGGTAGATCAGGTCATCCACGGAGAGCCGGTTTTCACGCATTAGTCGACGTGAAAAATCGTCGCGGCGCATGCGCCGCATCCGCGTCTGCGGATACTTACTTCCTATATTAATAATCATATTAATCAATTATTTGATAAAGAATTTAAAAAAGAATGAACTTCTTTAGTAACGAGCCATCTTATCTTGCAGACGGCTCGCTGCCGTCTCCCGCTTCTCCTCCCTGAGCGGGCGCCTCGACACCAGTTGAGGCTTTTTTGGCCCCGGTTTTACTCCCCTTTAACCGGGGCTCTTTTATGCCCGTCATTTGCGCTAATACCGAGCCATCTGGCAAATACCTCTCCCGCTTCATCCATTCCCAAACGTTTGGGACTAGAAAACAACTGCGCTGTGTAGAGCGGCGACAAGGCCGCAAGCTCCTTGCTCACAAAGCGCAAAGTACTCAAGGAATCACTGCGATTCAACTTGTCGCTTTTGGTCAGCAAGCAGTGCACCGGTTTGCCGGTGGGTAAAAACCATTCCAGCATCTGTCGATCCAGGTCGGTCATCGGATGGCGAGAATCCATAATCAGGATCAAGCCGGCAAGCTGTTCACGCTGCGCCAGATATTGCGCCAGCAACTCACGCCAGTGATCTTTAACAGCGCCCGGCACTTTGGCATAGCCATAGCCGGGTAAATCTACCAAAAAACGATTGTGCCCCAGGCTGAAATAATTGATGTGCTGTGTTCGCCCAGGGGTTTTGCTGACGAAAGCCAATCGAGTCCGGTTGGCCAAAGTATTAATCGCGCTTGATTTACCTGCATTGGAGCGTCCGGCAAAAGCCACCTCAATGGCGCTTTCTGGCGGCAAGTCGCGCAAATGATTAACTGTCGTGTAAAACTCTGCTTGCTGAAATAGATTCATGTAAAAAAATCCTGGGAACTGGCGTCGAAACCAAAACGCAGCTAAAATATTAGCTTTTTAGAATGTTACGGTAAGAGGAACTCACAATGAAATACACCATGGCGCTTGCGGCGCTTGCCGCATTCACTGCCTTCTCCCCGGCTCAAGCTGAAGTCACCACCAAAGGTGACCCAGCCAAAGCTCAACAGCTGGTGACATCGGTTTGCGCAGCATGCCACGGTGCAGACGGCAACAGCATGGCCCCGGCCAACCCAAATCTGGCTGGCCAAAGCGCCGAGTATATCACCAAGCAATTGATGGACTTTAAGTCCGGCGCACGCAAGAGTCCGATCATGCAAGGCATTGTTACCGCCAACAACCTGACCCCGGACGATATGAAAAACCTGGGTACTTACTTCGCCAGCCAGACGCCAAAACCCGGCAGCGCAAAAAACAAGGCATTAGCTCTGGAAGGTGAAAAAATATTCAAGGGTGGTAACGCTGGCAGCGGTGTTCCTGCCTGCGCGGCCTGTCACGGTCCTACAGGCGCAGGCATTCCAATTCAATTCCCACGTCTGGCCAGCCAGCACAGCGAATACGTTCTGGCGCAGCTCAATAACTTCCGCACCGGTGACCGTGCCAACGACGGTGGTAAAATGATGCGCATCATCGCTGCAAAATTGACTGACCAGGAAATGAAGGCGGTTGCTGAATATATTTCCGGCCTGCACTAATTAACCTGCCTGCCGGAACCTGCCGGCATATAAGCAATCAATAGGGGGTGGCGCGAGTCACCCCCTATTTTTCCAGGCACGCCATGAGTAAATCCTCCGCCACATTCTCAAAATCAGTGTACGAACTGATGAGTTCGATGCGCTTTGCCATCAGCTTGCTCACCGTGCTGGCCATAGCCTCAATCATCGGTACGGTGCTCAAGCAAAACGAGCCCTATCTGAATTACATCATCCAGTTCGGTCAGTACTGGTTTACCGTATTTAAGTGGCTGGGGCTATATGACGTTTACCGTACCGTCTGGTTTGTAACCATATTAGCTTTTCTGGTCGCTTCTACGAGCACCTGTATTTACCGAAATATGCCTAGCATGTTGCGTGAAATGCGCAGCTATCGTGAACAGGCCAGCGAAAATTCGCTACGTCACTTTCAGCATCATGCAGAATTTGCTACGCTCGGCACCCATCTTGAGGCATTGACCCAATATCTGACGGAACAAGGTTATCGTTACAAACAGCGTACATTGGATAATGGCGCAGGCACCTTGTTGGCAGCCAAGGTGGGCAGCGTTAACCGGCTCGGATATATTTTTACTCATTCAGCTATCGTTATTATCTGCCTGGGTGCCCTGCTTGACAGCAATATTCCGCTCAAGATTGAACAGACTTTCGGGCTGAAACGCATCGAGACGCGCGACATCCCTGAGAGTCAGGTACCTGCCATTAGCCGCTTGGCGCCCAACAGCCTGTCGTTTCGCGGCAACGTCACTATCCCGGAGGGCTCCAGCGCTGACGTGGTATTTCTCAATATCGCCGATGGCTACATGGTGCAGGATTTGCCCTTCACCATTGCATTGAAAAAATTCCACATTGAGCATTACAGCACCGGGCAACCGAAAATGTTTGCCAGCGACATCGCCATTCTCGACAAGGCCACCGGCAAGCAGATACTGGAGCACACGCTAACCGTCAACCACCCTCTCATTTATGATGGCATTGCGATCTTTCAGGCCAGCTTTGGCGATGGCGGCACCAAACTGAAAATGAATGGCTGGAATCTATTCTCGGCCAGCAGCAAGCCGTTCGATGTGAATGGTGTGGTAAACAGCAACACCAAAATCACTGCTGATAATCAGCAATACACATTGGAATTCACCGATTTCCGCCCCTTCAATATCGAAAACACCGGTCAACTGCCCTCCACCGAACAACGGAATAAAGATGCGCGCAGCGTGATGGTAGGCAATGCTGTGGGCGACAAATCCAACCTGCATAATGTCGGACCCAGCTTCCAGTACAAGGTGCGCGATGCGCAGGGTCAGGCACACGAATACAGCAATTACATGCTGCCCTTATTGGTCGACAAACGCTGGTACATGCTCTCGGGCGTGCGTAACAACCCCGGTGACCCACTTCACTATATCCGCTTTCCTCTGGATCAGGACCGGCGCCTGGATGGTTTCATGCGTCTACGCGGAATGATGCTGGACCCATCTACACACGCTGAAATTGCACGCCGTTTCGCTGCCAGTGCAATTCAGGGGGGGAATGTTCCAGTCGATGTACGTACCAAGTTGGCAGATAGCACAACCAAGGTACTCGACTTGTTTGGCAAGGGTGGCTATCAAGCATTGTCGGATTTTATAGAAAAGCATATCCCGGCGGCCGAGCGTGATCGTGCTGCACAAACCTACCTAAAAATTCTTGAATTATCTTCATTTGAAGCCTATATCATGGCAGAGCAGCAAGCGGGCGCCCCGGCACCCAAAGCTGACGAGGAAACCGGCTGGTTTATTCGCGATTCGCTCAATAGCATCAGTGATATCTTCTTCTACGGAGCGCCCGTTTATCTGCAACTGGCCGAATATGACCAGGTCAATGCCAGCGGTTTGCAGTTGACACGCTCCCCCGGCGAGAATATTGTTTTTGGCGGCTCTGGATTATTGGTACTGGGCATATTCGCCATGTTCTTTATCCGGGAACGAAGACTGTGGCTACTCGTCAAACCCGGGCAAGTATTGTTTGCCATGTCCAGCAACCGCAAAACCCTGGATTTTGAAAATGAGTTTGAGCGCCATAAGCAGCGCATTTCCGCAATCGTGAAGGACTGAAGCCATGGAACTGACCCAAAACGCTCCGCAGGAATCATTTTTCAAGCGCCTATCGTGGTTCGATTGGCTGTTTGCCGCTTTTCTCATCGGCGGCGCCGGCTACGCATTGAGCCTGTATAGCAGCTACATGAATGTCTACGATAAAAGCATTTTGCTGGCCGCCGTAGGCGTGTTTTCAGTACTCGGATGGAATTGGAAACCGATTCGCCCCCTGATGATTGGGGTAGCCGTATTGAGCCTGTTCGCCATCTCGAATTATCACGGTGATCTGGCGCGTGGCAATCAGGCATTTTTCCTGAAGTATCTGTTTGCCAGCCAGTCCGCCATCATGTGGATGAGCGCCCTGTTCATCATGGCAACTTTGAGTTACTGGATCAGTCTGGCCACGCGCTCCGAATTCGCCGCCAAGGTAGGCAGCGGACTAACCTGGGCCGCCATCCTGATGGGGCTGATCGGCATGATGGTGCGCTGGTATGAATCCTATCTGATCAGCCCGGATGTGGGCCACATTCCCATTTCCAACCTGTACGAAGTTTTCATCCTGTTTTCCATCATCACCTCATTACTGTATCTGCATTACGAACGTCTCTATAACAACCGCCAGATGGGTGCTTTCGTGCTGCCCGTGATCAGTGCTGCGGTAGGATTTTTGCTGTGGTACGCATTTGACCGTCAGGCACAGGAAATTCAACCCTTGGTGCCGGCGCTGCAATCCTACTGGATGAAAATCCATGTCCCAGCCAACTTCATCGGCTATGGTTCGTTTTCACTTGCCGCGATGGTGGGCATTGCCTACCTGCTAGCTTCCAAAGGCATACTCGCCTCGCGTCTGCCGAAACTGGAAGTTCTTGATGATGTCATGTACAAATCCATCGCCGTTGGTTTTGGCTTCTTCACCATTGCCACGATTCTCGGCTCGCTGTGGGCGGCGGAAGCCTGGGGCGGATATTGGTCATGGGATCCCAAGGAAACCTGGGCCCTCATCGTCTGGCTCAACTACGCTGCCTGGCTGCACATCCGCCTGGTGAAGGGTTTGCGCGGCCCGATGCTGGCCTGGTGGGCAGTAGTCGGCCTGTTCGTAACCCTGTTCGCCTTTCTCGGTGTGAACATGTTCCTGTCAGGCTTGCATTCCTACGGCACACTCTGATCGCACAGTATCCCGCCTGCCGGGGAAACATATCGTGACATGACTGTATTGATGCATAGATAAAAAAGGCACCTCGCTGGTTACGAGGTGCCTTTTTTAATCGACTGACAGCTTCATCAAGTCACGTCAAACACATCTTTGTAGCTAGTGTAATAAGTGATAAATGCCAGCGGAAGCATGATCAGGAAACCGAGCATCAGCGGTATGGCTGCCACAACGAACAGAACAAATACGATCATCCCATAAACCAGAAAAGGGATCATATTTGCCCACGCCGCGCGTATGCTGAGCTTCATCGCATCCACTGCGCCCATGTTGCGAAACACCACCAGCGTGGGTGCAAACCAATATGCCATCAACAAGGGCACTAATAAAGCCATTGCCACCAATACAGCCAGACCGGTACCGCTCCCGAGCATTTCCGGCGTGACGACATTGCCTGCCTCCGGGTGCCCTTGTAACATCATGGTAACCAATGCTCCGCCGCCCAGCGCCGTCATGACGCCAGCGATCAGGATCAAGCCCACCAGGTAAATTCCGCCTACAGTCACCAGTTGCGCACCATGTGATTTAAAACCTGCAAACAGGTGCGCTATTTCCAGCTCCTCACCTGATTCCATCGCCTTGCATCCAAGCATCAGTCCCGCGGTGAATGCGGGTGAGATAAGTTGAAATACCACGCTGCCGATGCGCGGGATAATCCCCAGCAAACCCGCCAATAAAAAGATACTGACCGATAGCGCAATCCAGATCAGCGGACTCTGCTTGAACAGGCCAAACGCCTGTTTGATCCATAACCAGCCGTGACTGGCTGGTACGCGACGAAATTCGGGGGTGGCTTGCATGGTATTTACCTGTTGATACTGGAAATCAAACCCAAACACGTTGTAACTGCGACTGGGTGGCTACACGTTGACGCAGAATACGTTCAAAATGCACCGGATCTTTGGCATGGGTAAGCTCGCCGGGACGCGGAAAGTGCAAATCAAACAATCGCGACACCCAGAAGCGCAACGCTGCAGCACGCAGCATCACCGGCCAGGCGCCCCGCTCGATCGGGGTAAATGGCCGCACAGCATGGTACGCGCTCAATAAAGCCAGCATGCGTTCCTGATCCAGCCCGCCCTCTTCACTCACGCACCAGTCATTGACGGAAATCGCCACATCGTAGAGCCATACATCATGGCAGGAAAAATAAAAATCGATCACTCCGCCCAGGCGCTCGCCGTCGAACAGCACGTTATCGCGAAACAGATCAGCGTGCACCACACCGCGTGGCAAATCCTGTAAACGATGCAGCGCCTGAAAACGCACCTCGTCGTGCAGCACTTGCGCCGAGTCGGCATCCAGAAACGGCATAAGCTGCTGTGCAGTCACCTTCCACCATGCAGCACCACGCGGATTGTCACGCTGGAAAGGGAAAGTCTTGCCAGCCAAATGAATATCTGCCAGGGTTTCACCCACCTGAGCGCAATGCCCGATGCCTGGGGTTTCCAATGACTTGCCCGACAGACACGATACGATACTGGCCGGCTTGCCGTTCAGGCTGGTCAGCAGACTGTCGGCGATAGTTGCCACCGGTTGCGGGCACGGCACGCCATGCCGCGCCAGGTGATCCATGAGATTGAGAAAATACGGCAGCTCATCGTGAGTCAGCTTTTCGAACAGCGTCAATACATAACGGCCGTGCGTGGTGGTGAGGAAGTAATTGGTATTTTCAATCCCCGAGGAAATACCGTTGAGTTCAACCAGCGTGCCGATAGCATACTGGCCAAGCCAGGTACTGGCTTCACCGGGGGTGACGGTAGTAAATACAGACATGGTTACTAAGATGACCGTGGCCGCACATTAGCGGCCAGAAAAAATTAGAACGTTGGGATTACCACTCGTGCACCACCCACATCGGTGGGTGTATGTTTGAGTCCAGCCCATCCTTGCGCGCGAATGTGCCGTCGCCCAGCTGGTCAATCAGGTAATAGGGTTTGCCCACGGCAGGCGTAACTTTAATCATGTAGAGCTTACCGTGCACACGGTATTCCTCGCGTTTTTCCTGACCCCGTTTCTTGATGGTGATCTGGGGCGCATTGGCTTCATCCCCGGTCAACCCTGGCGGCGGCGGTGGGGGTGGCGCATCCGGCAAAGGCTGCAGGTTATTTGGGCGATCCGCTGCTGCAGCAGTAGCAATGGGCAATATGATTAGAAAGGCGGCAATGAGACGGCGCATGATGACGTCCTTAATTGATGTAATTGTTTTGATTTTAGCAGAGCCGGCAACGGCGCCCTACAAATAAAGCTGAATTTCACGTTCCCGGGCCGAAGGCTCAAAACCACGTTTTTCATAGTGCTCAAAAATCGCTGATACTATTTCTTCGGGCTGATCGATCATCTTGATCAAATCCATATCCGCCGCGTTAATCATGCCTTCGTTCACCAGAGTAACCTTGAACCAATCCAACAATCCGCGCCAGAACGGCTCATGGACCAGAATGATGGGGATTTTTCGGGTCTTGCCTGTCTGTACCAGGGTAAGCGCTTCCATCAGCTCATCCATGGTACCAAAACCGCCGGGCATCACCACGTATGCCGAGGCGAATTTGACGAACATCACCTTGCGCGCAAAAAAATGCGTAAAACTCTGCGAGATGTCCTGATAGGGGTTGTCGTGTTGCTCGTGCGGGAGTTGAATGTTCAAACCCACGCTCGGCGATTTGCCAAAATAAGCGCCCTTGTTGGCGGCTTCCATAATGCCGGGGCCACCGCCCGAGATGACCGAAAAACCCGCATCCGATAGTTGCCGTGCAATGCGCTCGGTGAGCGCATAGTAAGGGTGATCGACAGGTGTGCGGGCACTGCCAAACATACTCACCGCCGGACGGATCTCACCCAGACGTTCGGTAGCCGATACAAACTCTGACATAATCTCGAACATGCGCCAGGATTCGCGTGCGTTATAGCCTGCATGGGCGGCAAGTTCCGGATCGGCGGGCAGAGGCAATTTTTCTTTAAGCATTTTGGGGTATCGTGGTGACAAAAAAGCTGCTGTTGGTGGATGGGTCGTCTTATCTGTATCGGGCATTTCACGCGCTGCCGGATATGCGCAACAGCGCCGGTGAACCCACCAGCGCCATTTACGGCGTGCTCAACATGCTGCGCCGGTTGAAAAAAGATATCGCCGCCGATTATAGCGCTTGTGTATTTGACGCCAAAGGCAAAACCTTCCGTGACGACTGGTATCCCGAGTATAAAGCGCACCGGCCATCCATGCCAGACGATCTGGCACGCCAGATCGAACCGCTGCACAACGCCATCCGTGCCATGGGGTGGCCGCTGTTGATGATAGACGGCGTCGAGGCTGACGATGTGATCGGCACGCTGGTCAAAATGGCCGAAGCTGAAGGCATGCACAGCATCGTCTCCACTGGTGACAAGGACATGGCGCAACTGGTCAACAACCACGTCACTCTGATCAATACCATGACCAACGAAACACTTGATGACGCTGCGGTGCTGGTCAAATTCGGTATTCCACCGGCGCGTATTGTGGACTACCTGACGCTGGTGGGCGATGCGGTGGACAACGTGCCCGGCGTGGAAAAAGTCGGCCCCAAAACTGCGGTGAAATGGCTCACCGAATATAGCACGCTGGACAATCTCATCACCCACGCCGGGCAAGTGAAAGGCGCCGTGGGCGACAACCTGCGTCGCGCGCTCGACTGGCTGCCCACCGGCCGCAAACTGATCACCATCCGCACCGATGTCCCTTTGCCCGTGGGTGTACATGAGCTGTTAATGGATGCGCCGGACAAAGCCGCACTTGGTGCGCTCTACACCCACTATGAATTCAAGAGCTGGCTGCGCGACCTCGACAATGGCGCGCCTTCCCCTGCCGCGGCTCCCGCCATAGCAGACATGTTCGCCAGCGACGCGCTGCCCGCAGCACCCGCGCCACATCATTACGACACCCTGCTCACCCAGACGCAGCTTGATACCTGGCTGACCAGGCTGATGGCCGCCCCGCTAGTCTGCGTGGACACCGAAACCACCAGCCTCGACCCGCTCCAGGCGCGCATTGTGGGTTTGTCCTTCGCCGTCGAGCCGCACCACGCAGCCTATCTGCCGCTGGCGCACGTCGGACCCGATGCACCA
>JANMKH010000100.1:0-2251 GCA_031371965.1 Sulfuriferula sp. | reverse complement strand
ACCGGCGGGCTGGGTACGGCGGCGTTTGTCGGTTTCATGGGGGCGATGACCGACAAACGGTTCACCGCCACCCAGTACGCCCTGCTGTCCAGCCTGATGGGCGTGCCGCGGGTGATCCTGTCCGCTCCGACCGGGTGGATGGCGGAAACCATGGGCTGGACGCTGTTTTTCCTGACCTGCACGCTCATGGCGCTACCGGGTTTGTGGTTGTTGCGACGCTTTAAAGGATGGACGGAGCCAGCCAGTGCCTGAGATTTCCTACGTCTCGGTATTTCTGGTCGGCCTGCTGGGCGGGGTGCACTGCGTGGGCATGTGCGGCGGCATCGTCACCGCGCTGTCGCTGTCTTCGACCACGCGCCGTCCCGCACTGCCCATGCTGCTGGCTTACAATTTCGGGCGCATCGCCAGCTACGCGCTGGCCGGAGCGATTGTCGGAGCAATCGGGGCAAGCACTATATTGCTGGAGAGATTCGTGCCCGCCGAACGCGTACTGTATGGCCTGGCCAATATCATGCTGATCCTGCTGGGACTGTATCTGGCCGGGTTGTCGCGCGCAGTGCTGGCGCTGGAACGGGTGGGGAGCGTGGTGTGGGCGCGGTTGCAACCACTGATGCAACGCTTCATCCCGGTGCGTACCCTGCCGCAGGCATTTTTTACCGGCGCCGTGTGGGGCTGGTTGCCGTGCGGATTGGTGTATTCGGTGCTGATCTCGGCGCTGGCCACCGCCAGTGCCGCACACGGCGCGCTGCTGATGCTGGCGTTTGGCGCGGGGACCTTGCCCAATTTATTGGCGATGGGGTTGTTCGCCCAGCGTCTGCAAACACTCACCCGCAAGCCGGGCGTGCGGCTGGCGGCCGGACTGCTGGTAGCAGCCTTTGGCGTGTGGGGATTAACCCGGTTGATTTTATATGTCTGATCCTGCCCATCAACCGCCGTTGCGCCAGTTATTGAAACGCGCGGCCTACGCCGTGGACGCCGTGGTGCACAAAGGCCAGAACCTCAATCGCGTGTTGGTGCAGCAGCCTGTTGAGGGGCGCGCCACTGTACAGGATATCTGCTACGGCAGTTTGCGCGAGTATGCGTTGCTGGCGGCGCTGCGCGATGCGCTGCTGAGTAATCCGCTCAAGGACAGCCTGATCGCCGCGCTGCTGGTGGTGGCGTTGCGCCAGCTGCGCGCCCGCCCGGATGCGACGCATACCGTGGTCAACGAAGCCGTGGAAGCCGCCGCCGCGATCCAGCCGTGGGCGCGCGGGCTGGTCAATGGCGTGTTGCGTAATTACCTGCGCCAGGCCGATGCGCTCAGTGCCACGGTGATCCAGAAAGAAAGCGTGCGCTGGAATTACCCGCAGTGGTGGATAGACCGGCTGCGCGTCGCCTACCCGGAACACTGGCAAGCGGCACTGGCAGCGGGCAACCAGCATGCGCCGATGACGCTGCGGGTGAATCAGCACCACGGCAGTACCGCAGCGTACCTGGAATTGCTGCGCGATGCGGGGGTGGAAGCCACGCAAACCGGCGAATTCGCATTGCAACTGGCGCAGCCGGTTGCGGTGACGCAACTGCCAGGATTTACGTCCGGGCGGGTGTCGGTGCAGGATGCCGGCGCGCAGCTTGCTGCGCCACTGCTGGATTTGCACGACGGCCAGCGCGTGCTGGATGCCTGTGCTGCGCCGGGCGGCAAGACCGGGCATATTCTGGAAACTGCGGATGTGGCGCTCACCGCGCTGGATTCCGACACGACTCGCCTGGAGCGGGTGCGTGAAAACCTCGATCGTCTGTGTCTCAACGCCACGCTTGCCTGCGGCGACGCCGCACAACCCGACACCTGGTGGGATGGCCAGCCGTTCGAGCGTATCCTCGCCGATGTGCCCTGCTCGGCGTCGGGTGTGGTGCGCCGCCACCCGGACATCAAATGGTTGCGGCGCCCGGACGATATTGCGCATTTTGCGGCACAGCAAGCCGCCATGCTGCCTGCGCTCTGGCGGTGTCTGGCGCACGGTGGTAAATTGCTGTACGCAACCTGTTCCATTTTCCCTGAAGAAAATCAGCGCCAGGTGGACGCTTTTCTTGACCGGCATGATGATGCAAGCCAGCTGGATCTGGAAGGTGAGTGGACCAACCCCGGTCAGCTGCTACCCGATGAACAACACGATGGTTTTTTTTATGCGCTGCTTGCCAAGAACTAACTGGGTGGCGCTGCTGATGCTGGCGCTATGCATGCAACTCATTCTCGCTCCCGCCGGACGCGCGG
>JANMKH010000086.1:0-2724 GCA_031371965.1 Sulfuriferula sp. | reverse complement strand
GAGGGTGACATTCGCCACGGCGGCCACATCAACAGCTACTACGTCGACCCGCACGAAGCGGTCGGAAAATTCGACTTTGTCCTCGCTAATCCGCCGTTCAACGTCAACGCCGTGGACAAGGACAGGCTGGCCGCCGACGTGGGCGCAGGCCGCCGTTTCCCCTTCGGCGTGCCGCGCACCGACAACGCCAACATGCTGTGGATACAACTGTTCTATTCCAGCCTGAATGAAAAAGGCCGCGCCGGTTTCGTCATGGCGAATTCCGCCAGCGATGCGCGCAGCAGCGAACAGGAAATCCGCAAGCAGTTGATCGAAGCCCGCGCCGTGGACGTAATGGTCGCCGTCGGCCCCAACCTGTTCTACACCGTCACCCTGCCCTGCACCCTGTGGTTCCTCGACAAAGGCAAGGCTTCGCTCCCCTCGCCCGCAGGCGGGAGAGGGGCCGGGGGTGAGGGAAAGGTTTCCCGCGCCGACACCCTCCTCTTCATTGATGCCCGCCATATCTATCGCCAGATCGACCGCGCCCACCGCGACTGGTCCCATGCCCAGATTGGCTTCATCGCCAACATCGTGCGTCTGTATCGCGGCGAAGCACCGGATACCACCCTGGGTGGCGCAGAGGCCAAAGCCAGGCTGGCAGCACTCTTCACTTCGTCCACTTTGAAAAAGGGGACCGCCGCAGGCGGAGGGATTTTCTATGCCGACATCCCCGGCCTCTGCAAAGCCGCCACCCTGACCGAGATCGAAGCGCAAGGCTGGAGCCTCAACCCCGGTCGCTACGTTGGCGTGGCGGCGGGCGAAGCAGTCAGCGACGAAGACTTCAAGGAAAAGCTGGAAACACTGAACGAGGAACTGGAAGTGCTGAATGCACAAGCGCGCGAACTGGAGCAGACCATCGCACTCAATGTCACGGAGATACTCGAAGCATGAAAACCGAAGCAATCCAGACTCTCACCCTGACCTTTGAAGCCCACGCCCAGCAAACTGAAGACGGCGTGGAATACTGGCTGGCGCGTGACATTCAGCATCTGTTGGGGTATGCCAAATGGGAAAATTTCCTGAATGTCGTTTCCAAGGCCAAGACAGCCTGCGAAGTATCCGGGCATCAAATTTCAGACCATTTTCCTGATGTCAGGAAAATGGTTGACTTGGGTTCAGGCAGTCAGCGCGAGGTAGACGATCTCATGCTCACCCGCTACGCCTGCTACCTGATTGCCCAGAATGGCGACCCAAAAAAGCCGGAAATCGCCTTTGCCCAGACCTATTTTGCCGTCCAGACCCGCCGCGCCGAATTGATCGAACAGCGCTTGCTGGAAGCCGAGCGCGTATCTGCCCGCAAGAAACTCAGCACTACCGAAAAAGAACTCTCCGAAGTCATCTTCGAGCAGACTGGCGGCAATCAGAACTTTGCCCTCATCCGCAGCAAGGGCGACCAGGCCTTGTTCAGCAAAACCACGCAGGCCATGAAAGCCCAGTGGAAAGTACCGGACAACCGTCCCCTGGCCGACTTCGCGCCCACCATCATCCTCAAGGCCAAGGATTTCGCCACCGAAATCACCATTTTTAACGCCAGTCAGCACGGCATGCAAACCGAGTCCGCCATTTCCAGCGAACACATCACCAACAACCAGGCTGTCCGCAACACCCTGCTCGAACGCGGCATTCGCCCCGAAAGCCTGCCCGCCGCCGAGGACGTGAAGAAAGTCGAACGCCGCCTCTCTGCGGAGGAAAAGCAGGCGCTCAAAAAACCAGATGGCCTGGGTAGTACAAGTACAACCAAGGAATGAGCGATATGGAACTGGAACAGAATATCGCCCGGAATGTGGCAGAGATTCTGGAAGCGTGATGATGGCAGCCAACGGGAACGACAGTTGGAAGTTCGTGAAGCTTGAGGACATCTGCGCTCAAATTACCGATGGAAAGCACGGTGATTGTCAGGACGAGCCAAACTCCGGATTCTACTTTTTGAGCTGCAAGGATGTCTCCAATGGCAAACTGAACTACGAGGGCGCGCGGCAAATCACTAAAGTTGATTTCCTCGATACCCATCGTCGAACTAAGTTTGAGCCATCTGATGTTTTGATTACTAACAGCGGAACAATTGGTCGGATGGCGCTGGCACCGAACAATGAACTGATACACAGAACTACGTTTCAGAAGAGCGTTGCAATTCTGAAACCGATTGTCAGCCACGTTGCGCCGAATTTCCTTTACTACTCGATTCAGTCGGATATTCACCGATTAATTGAGTTCGCGGGTGGCACAGCTCAGAAAAATCTGCTTCTTCGAGACCTGCGAGCATTTGAAGTTCGCGTTCCCCCACTTCCAGTACAACGTCGCATCGCAGGCATCCTCTCCGCCTACGACGAACTGATCGAAAACAACCAGCAGCGCATCCGCATACTGGAAGACATGGCGCGCAGCCTCTACCGCGAATGGTTCGTCCACTTCCGCTATCCCGGCCACGAATCCGTTCCGCTCGTCGATTCACCGCTTGGGCAGATTCCGCAGGGGTGGGAAGTCACAACATTCGGCGAACTTTACGACACCAGTTCTGGCGGGACACCCAGCCGAAAACGCCCAGATTATTTTGAGGGTGGAACAATTAGCTGGGTTAAAAGCCAAGAACTCCTTGATGGATTCATTCTTGCAACAGATGAGTACATTACGGACTTGGGTCTTAAGGATGCTCTGAACAACCCCATCCACCGCGCAGCGGCAAGC
>JANMKH010000028.1:0-9564 GCA_031371965.1 Sulfuriferula sp. | reverse complement strand
GCTCGAAGTCTATTTCGCTGCGCTGATCGGTGCCGAATCGGAGTGCTACGATGCGGTCAATCAAAATCATCAAGCCGCTAAATTTTCACCCTTGCCGCGCGCGGTGTTTCTCACCGTAAGCGCCCACCGCAACGACGTCCCGCTGTTCAGTCCGGCCCATACCCTGCATTAGGAAAACGCATTTGAAACAACTCGACAACACCATGCTCGACACGCTTGCGCAACAGGCACAACTCTCGCCGCGCAAGCGGGCCAATCACAATCTGCACAAAGATTTAAACGATCCGATCCAGCGTCTGGCCATTGCCATGGAGCCGGATACCTGCATCCGCCCGCACCGCCACCTGCAGACCTGGGAGTTGCTCACCGCGCTGCGCGGACGTTTTGTGGTGCTGCACTTCGATGATAGCGGCACCGTGGTCGCACGCGCCGTGCTGGGTGAAGCGGTGCAGGCGCTGGAACATGACGCAGGCGTCTGGCACGGTGTGTTGTCGCTGGATGCAGGCGGGGTGATTTTTGAAGTGAAGCATGGGCCGTATCTGCCCATTACCGCGAGCGATTATTTCCCGGATGTCGATCTGGACGACGCCAGCCTGAATGCCTGGTATGCCAAGGCGCAGGTGGGTGACAATCTCATGCGCGCTTGATAAGCGTGCCCACCCCTTCCTTGGTCAGGATTTCCAGCAACAGTGCATGCTCGACCCGGCCATCGATGATATGCGCGGATTTCACGCCGCTGTTGATCGCGTCCACTGCATAACCCACCTTGGGAATCATGCCACCGGAAATCGTGCCATCCTCGATCAATGCGTCGATCTGTTTGGGCGTCAGACCGGTGAGGAGCTTGCCTGCCTGATCCAGCACACCGGCAGTATTGGTCAGGAACACCACTTTCTCGGCCCTGAGCACACCCGCCAGTTTACCGGCAGCCACGTCGGCGTTGATATTGTAGGCGTTGCCCTGGGAATCGGTGCCCAGCGGGGCGACCACCGGAATGAAATCACCCGAGTCGAGTAGCTGAATAATTTCCGGGTCAATGCTGGTGATTTCTCCCACCTGGCCAATGTCCAGCATTTTGCCTTGCTCTTCCTTGCTTTCCACCAGCATTTTCTTGGCATGGATGAAGTTGCCGTCCTTGCCGGTGAGCCCGACCGCCTTGCCGCCGTGCTTGTTGATCAGGGTGACGATGTCCTGGTTGACCAGGCCGCCCAGCACCATTTCCACCACGTCCAGGGTTTCCTCGTCGGTAACGCGCATCCCCTGGATAAATTCGCTCTGTTTGCCGATACGTTTCAGCAATTCGCCAATCTGTGGTCCGGCGCCATGCACCACCACCGGGTTCATGCCCACCAGCTTGAGCAAGACCACGTCCTTGGCGAAACTTTCCATGAGCTTGGGGTCGGTCATCGCGTTGCCGCCGTATTTGATGACGATGGTCTTGTCGAAGAAGCGCTGGATATATGGCAGCGCTTCGGAAAGGATATTGGCCTTATCGCCCGGAGTAAATTTGCTGGTCGGCATGGTGGCTAGCTTCGGAATGGACTGGCTGAATTCTAACTGCACAGGGGAAAACAAAAAAGCGGCACATCATTCTTACAACCGATACTTCCGGCCGGGGCCCTGCGATTTGGAGCGCTTGTTGCGGCGAACCTTTTCCTGCAAATTCCAACTAACTGCATATATCGGCCCTTCAATGTGAATGGCGATTGGAGTATGCGGTGCAGTAAAAATTCAGCACCGGGAAGAATTTTCTTGTAAGGTATTTCAAGTTCAGCCGACTTACAGGCAGGTGAACCGAGAGCGGGCTTGAATCCTGCTCGAGACACTTTTATCGCGTTGCTGGTGGGCATTCGCACCGGCTAATTGGCATTTCATATTGAATTGCTTTTTTACTTTTGGAGATAAGCATGGCCAGCAAAAAAAATATTCTGAACATTGCCCTGGGTAGCGCTTTTGTTGCCGCTTTCAGCACGGCCGCGGTGGTTAATGCCGCTCAAAACCCGTTTGCCATGCAAAGCATGGACAAGGGCTATATGACAGCCGACTCGCATATGGCCAAAGATAGCAAGGCAATGGAGGGCAACTGCGGGAGCACTCACATGAAAACCAAAGAAGGCGCGTGTTCCGGCAAGAAAAAAATGATGAAAGACAAGAAAGGCAGCCATAAAAAAATGGAAGGGAGCAAAAACGACGCCGATAAAAAATCGGCTGACATGCCCGCTGCCATGTAATTTCGACTTCGCGTCGAGATGAGTTCGCTCAATCTGCACGGCGCGGGGCTTGGGCTTCGCAGAGAATTGCTCAATGCTCTGGAAGCCCAGGTTCCTTCCGTGATTGATTTTTTCGAAATTTCCCCGGAAAACTGGATCGATCTGGGCGGAGCACTGGGCCGCCGCCTGCGTCCCTTTACCGAGCGCTACCCGTTCGTCTGCCATGGCTTGTCGCTATCTTTGGGCGGCCCTACTGCGTTGAACGAAGTCCTGCTGCGCAAAACCAAGGCCTTCATGGATCTGCACGATATTGCCTTGTTTACCGAACACCTGTCTTACTGCAGCGATGACGGGCATTTATATGACCTGTTGCCCATCCCGTTTACCAGTGAGGCGGTGACCTACGTGGCAGCGCGCATCCGTCGCACCCAGGATATTCTGGAACGCAAGATCGCCATTGAAAACGCCTCTTTTTATGTGATGGCAGACATCGCGGAAATGGACGAAGCCAGCTTCATCAATGCCGTTCTGGAAGAAGCCGATTGCCTGCTGCATCTTGACGTCAACAATGTCTATGTCAACAGCATCAACCACCAATTCGATGCGAGCGCCTTCATCCGCGTCATGCCCGCGCAGCGCGTGGTGTATATGCATACGGCCGGGCATTATCAGGAAGCGCCCGACCTCCTGGTGGACACCCACGGCGCGGATGTCATCGAGCCGGTATGGGCCCTGCTGGATCAGGCATACCGCCATGCCGGCACGCTGCCTACGCTGCTGGAACGCGATTTCAACATTCCCCCATTGAGCCAGCTGGTCGGCGAAGTCGAGCGTATCGCCGCCTTGCAGCGCAGCCATCAACCTGAAAAAATCAGTTAGCCACGGAGAACACAGAGGAAAAACAATTGGTCGCCGTAAATATTGACTTCGCCCATCAGGTGGACCGGAAAAATATGTGGAGCCCGCTTCGCTCTGTGCCCTCTGTGCCCTCTGTGATCTCTGTGGCTTGAATTGCGGTTTTTAGGATCAACACCTTCATGAATGACACCAAAGCGCTTGAACTGCCAGCATTCCAGCGCTATCAGCTCGCCTTCACCGCCCACCTCCGCGATCCCGGGGCGCATCCACGCCCGCGCAAAGTTGAAGCCCGGCGCATGGCGTTGTATCGCGAACTGCTCTACAACAGCGTGGAAAGCGCGCTGCTGACCTGCTTTCCGGTGCTGCGCCGGATACTGGGCCAGCGCAAATGGGGCAGACTGGTACGCAATTTTTTAGCACTGCATCGCAGCCACACAACGTATTTCCGCCAGATACCCGACGAATTCATCCAGTTTTTGCAACATGAATGGACGCCAGCCGCCGACTACCCGCCGTTTATGCCGGAGCTGGCGCATTACGAATGGATCGAGCTGGTGCTGTCGGTCTCTGCGCGCGAAGCGGATCTGAGCGTGCTCGATACCCGCGCCGACCTGCTGCAAAGATGTCCCGTACTCAATCCGGTTATGGCTCAACTCAACTATGCCTATCCAGTTCATCGCCTCGGGCCGAAGTTCAAGCCCATTGAGGCGCCTGCCCAAACCACCCAGCTGCTGGTGTTGCGCGACCTGGCAGACCGGATGCGTTTTATCGTACTGAATCCGGTCAGCGCACGTCTGCTCAGCCTGCTTGAAACGGGTGAACTCAGCGGACGGGCAGCACTACTCAAGCTGGCCGAAGAAATACATCACCCGGACCCGGAAAGCATGCTGCGCTTTGGTTTGGATATGCTGCAGAATTTACACGCCGAACAAGCTATTCTCGGTACCCGCTGAGCTCGTTTCATCCCACTTTTCCCTGCCTGCACAATTCCGCCACCTTGGACAATGACAAGGCGCTTTCAGGCGTCATGCAAGTTCCCGTACAATCACGGCTTTAGCCACGTCCCCTAATTCACGTCTAAGCCAATGGACGATACTCCGGAAATCCGCAAAGCCCACGACAGCACCGAAGACAACCTGGATCAGGTGGTCTCGTTGCTGCGCAAGCATCATCTGGTGGCAAATCTGGTGCATAAACAGGATATGCCGCGCCACGACCTGGTGGAGGGCTTGGTGCACAAACAGCATCTGGCCGAGCTGCATACGTTGCTGGACGACATGCATCCGGCGGACGTGGCACGAGTACTGGAAGCGCTGCCGCGTGATGACCGTTTGCTGGTATGGGATCTGGTCCGCGTAGAGCATGACGGCGAGATACTGCTGGAAGTCTCCGACGCGGTACGCGAATCGCTCATCAAGAGCATGGACAGCGACGAGCTGCTCGCCGCCGCCGAAACGCTGGACACCGACGAGATCGCCGATCTGGCGCCCGACCTGCCGCAGGACGTGATCCAGGATCTGCTCGAGTCGCTCGATGCGCAAAAACGCGCGCGCCTGCAATCGGCACTGTCCTACCCGGAAGACAGCGTGGGCGCACTGATGGACTATGACATGGTCACCATCCGCGCCGATGTGACGCTGGAAGTTGCACTGCGCTACCTGCGCCGGCTGAAGGAATTGCCGGATCACACCGACAAGCTGTTCGTGGTGGATCGCGATGGCGCGGTACGCGGCGTGATGCCGCTGCAACGTCTATTGCTGCAGGACCCCGACGCCAACGTGGCCGACGTGATGGCGGAAGAGGTGGTGACTTTCCGCCCCGAAGACGAAGCCACCGATGCCGCCCAGGCCTTCGAACGTTACGACCTCGTATCCGCGCCGGTGATCGATGCGCGCAATCGTCTGGTGGGACGGCTCACGGTGGATGCGGTGGTAGACTACATCCGCCAGGAGTCTGACAGCGACATGCTGTCCATCGCCGGTTTGCGCGAGGAGGAGGACATCTTTTCCAGCGTATGGAAGTCGGTGCAAAACCGCTGGGCGTGGCTCGCCATCAACCTGGTGACTGCATTCATCGCCTCACGCGTGATCGGCATGTTCGACAACACGATCGAAAAACTGGTGGCGCTGGCTGCGCTGATGCCGATCATTGCCGGGATCGGCGGCAACTCTGGCAACCAGACCATTACCATGATCGTGCGTGCGTTGGCGCTCGGACAAATCCACCCGGACAGCGCCAGAAAACTGTTTATCAAGGAAATCGGCGTGGCCGCACTGAACGGCCTGATCTGGGGCAGCGTGGTCGGCCTATTTGCCTACATGCTGTATGGCAAGCCGGCGCTCGGCCTGGTGATGATGGGTGCCATGACGCTCAACCTGCTGCTCGCTGCAGTGATGGGGGTCGCCATTCCGATGTTGATGCACAAATTCGGCCATGATCCTGCTGTCGGCTCCAGCGTATTGATTACCGCCGTCACCGACAGCGGCGGGTTTTTCATCTTTTTGGGTCTGGCGACCCTGTTTATGGCGTACTTGAAGTAAGCGCCGTGACAGCGGACTCACGCAATGACGGCACAGCTATTTGCAATTCGATCGACAGGAATTAATCATGCAGCAATTTGATCTCATCGTAATCGGTTCCGGCCCGGGCGGCTATCGTGCAGCCGTGCTCGCCACCCTGCGCGGCTTGTCCGTCGCCATCATTGAAAAGGCCGACTGGGGCGGCTGCTGCCTGAACCGCGGCTGCGTGCCCAAGAAAGACTGGCATCACACCGCACAACTGGTGGCGGCGAGCAAAAGTTTTGCCAAACGCGGCATCAGCGGGGCGCTGAGCGCAGAACTCGACGGCGCCTGGCAACACCAGAAAAAAGTCGTGGAAACCGTGCGCGACAGCTACACCGACTACATGAAGCGCCTCGGCATTAGCGCCTTCAATAGCGCAGCACGCTTCGTCGACGCCCACACTGTCGCCGTCGGCGAAACCAGTATTAACGCCCAACACATCATCATCGCCACCGGTTCCAGCCCGCTGGTTCCCGACGCTTATCCGCTCACCCCGGGCCGCGTGCTGACCACCGACGACCTGTTCGACCATGTGCCACCCGCGGGCAAACGCGTGGCGCTGGTCGGCAGCGGCGTGATCGGTACTGAATTCGCGTTCATCCTCAGCCAGCTCGGCCGTGACGTATTGTGGATCGCCAACAGCAAGCCGCTGGCCAGCAGCGCCTACTCGCAGCCGGCGCTGAAAATCCTGTACGAAGCGCTGGCCCGGCACGATATCAAGGTGCGTACCGGCTGCCGCGCGCAGTGCGTGGAAATACTGCCGGACGGCGTCAAACTCACCCTCGGCGACGGCAGCGTGGAAACCGTGGACTGGGTATTGCTCGGCACCGGGCGCCGTCCGCATACCGACAATCTGGCCGCCGATGCAGCCGGCGTGACGCTCGACGCCAAGGGCTTCGTCACAGTGAATGCCCATCTGCAAACCAGCGCACCGCACATCTACGCCATCGGCGATGTCGCCAATCCGCGCATGACCGCCAACCAGGCGCTGGCCGATGCCGCCGTGGCCATCGCCAATATCCTCAGCCCCGGTTCGCGCCAGCGGGATGCCGGCGCCGTGCCGGAGCTGGTTTACTCGGCCGTCGAGCTGGGCCGCATCGGCATGAACGAGGACGATGCCGAAGACGCCGAACTGGAGCCCGCCGTCGGCTTTGCCGCGTTCGAAACCAACCCGCGTGCGCTCGGCCAGGACGACACCGACGGTTTCGTGCGCCTGATTGCCGACATGGATAGCGGCGCATTGCTGGGCGCGGAAGTGGTGGGGGCCGAAGCCGGCGAAATGCTCCACGTCATCGCCCAGCAGTTCGGCCACGACGACGCGTTGGCCCGCTTCGCTGGCATGTTCTACAACCACCCGGCCAGAACCGAGGAAATCCAGAATGCCACCGAGACACTGGCGGCAAAATGGGGGCTGGCGCAGCAGGTATTTGGGGAATAATCCAAATGACGTCTTCCATCCGCATCGACCATGCCTGCGCTGCCGACGCGCCCGTCGTCGCTGAAATGGTGGGCGAGTTGCTGAATGAAATCATGCGTGCCACGGGCAACCAGGCTTTCCATTTCAACCTGGAAGAAACCACGGCTCGACTCAGGACATTTCTCGAACAGGAGAAATACCATGTGCTGATCGCACGCGACGCAACGGCCGGCACGGAAGTCGGATTCCTTACCTTGTGCGAAAGCTTTGCGCTGTATGCCGAAGGCGCCTACGGAACCATCCCCGAACTGTATGTACGTCCGGAACTGCGTTCACAGCATGTCGGACAACAGCTGATTCAGGCTGCCAAAACGTTCGGCCACGCCAGGCAATGGAAACGTCTGGAAGTGACCACGCCGCAGCTGCCGCAATTTGACCGCACGCTGGCATTCTACGAACGCGAAGGATTCAGCGTCGCCGGTGGGCGAAAACTGAAAATGGCCTTATGACTTCAACTCCCCATACCAGCGTGGCCCTCTATCTGCGCCTGCTGCGCCACGTCCGCCCGTACTGGAAAATGTTCGCCGGGGCGCTACTGGCGATGGCGGTAACGGCTGCCGCCGAGCCGGCCATCCCGGCGCTGTTCAAGCCGCTGCTGGACGGCAGCTTCGTCAAAAAAGACCCGGACATGATCCGGTTGATTCCGCTGGTGATGATTGCGCTGTTTGTGGTGCGCGGGCTGGCCGACTTTGCTGCGACGTATGGCATGAACTGGGTCGGCAGCCGCCTGGTGATGGACTTGCGCACGGCGATGTTTCGCAAGCTGGTGGCGATGCCGACGCGCTTTTACGACGATAGCTCCACCGGCACGCTGATCGCGCATATCGTGTTCAACGTCACCCAGGTCACCCAATCCGCCACCAGCGCAGTGACGCTGCTGGTGCGCGACACGCTCGCCATCGCCGGGCTGCTGGGCTGGCTGTTGTGGCTGAACTGGAAACTCACGCTGATTATCATCGCCATCGCCCCGCTGGCCATTTTTATTATCCGCACGGTCAGCGGCCGCCTGCGTAATATCAATCGCCAGGCGCAGCAGAATCTGGGCGAGATTACCCACGTGGTGGAAGAATCGGTCGGCGCGCACAAGGTGGTGAAAATATTCGGTGGGCAGGGTTACGAATTGCAACGCTTCGGAACAGCGGTGAACAACGCCCGGCGCTATTTCATGAAGGGCATTTCCGCCGCCGCCGCCAACGGCCCGGTAGTGCAACTGGTGGCCGCGCTGGGCGTGGCGCTGGTGGTGTATATCGCCACCCAGCAGGCGCAGCGCGGCGAACTCACCGTGGGCGGTTTCGTCTCCTACATGATCGCGATGCTGATGATTTTCGGGCCAGTCAAACGCCTCACCGGGGTGAACGAGCAACTGCAGCGCGGTCTGGCCGCGGCGGAAGTGGTATTCGAGCTGATCGACCGCGACACCGAAACCGACACCGGCACACAGGTGATTGGCCGCGCCGGGGGCGCACTGGAATTCCGCCACATTACCCTGGCCTACCCGGACAAACCCATCCCGGCGCTCAACGATATCAACCTCGCCATTCGCCCCGGCGAAACCGTGGCCCTGGTCGGCGCATCGGGCAGCGGCAAGACCAGCCTGGTCAACCTGATCCCGCGCTTTTATACAGCGGATGCCGGACAGATACTGCTCGATGGCCGCGTCATTACCGACATCACGCTGGCCAGCCTGCGCGCCAATATCGCGCTGGTATCGCAGGACGTGGTGCTGTTCAATGACAGCATCGCCGCCAATATCGCCTATGGTGCGCAGGCCGGTGCAAGCGAGGCGGACATCATCCGCGCCGCCGAAGCTGCGCACGCCATGGAGTTCATCCGCGAGCAGCCGCACGGCCTGCAAACCATGGTCGGCGAGAACGGCGTCAAACTCTCCGGCGGCCAGCGCCAGCGTATCGCCATCGCGCGCGCACTGCTGAAAGATGCGCCGGTGCTGATCCTCGACGAGGCCACTTCGGCGCTCGACACCCAGTCTGAGCGCCACGTGCAGGCCGCGCTGGAAACCCTGATGCAGGGCCGCACCACGCTGGTCATCGCACACCGCCTGTCCACCATCGAAAACGCCGACCGTATCGCAGTAATGCAGCAGGGCCGCATCATCGAAATCGGCAGCCACCGCGAGCTGCTGGACAAAAACGGCGCCTACGCTCACCTGCATCGGCTGCAATTTCACGAGCCGAAATCATGAACCCCAATTTGCCACGGAGAACACGGAGGGCACAGAGAATGCAAAGGAAACAAATCATTGATACGAGCCAATGGTGTTTTGGCCGACCGGCAGCAAACTGTCAGCAAACGCCAAATCTCTCCGTGCCCTCCGTGGCTAATCGCCTTTCAAAATGACTGAAACCGCTATCCAGCCCGTCAAACCGCCGCGCTCCCTGCTCTCGGCAGCCGGTAAGGCCATCGGCGATTTCGCCATGATCCGCGACGGCGACCGCATCCT
>JANMKH010000577.1:0-1618 GCA_031371965.1 Sulfuriferula sp. | reverse complement strand
CGCCATCTGACGCGATTCCACCACGCACGGGCCGGCGATCAGGAACAGCGGCTGATCCAGCCCCGCTTCAAATCCACACAGTTTCATACTGTTTCTCCTGCTGTAGCGTACTTTCCAGCTGCAGATTGCTGATGGGTAAGCGCCGCCTCGACAAACGCTTTGAACAGCGGATGCCCGGCACGCGGTGTAGAGGTAAATTCCGGATGAAACTGGCAGCCGATGAACCAGGGGTGATCGGGCAATTCCACCATTTCGCATAGACCATCGCTGGCAGACAACCCGCTCACTTTAAGTCCGGCCTGTTGCAATTGCGGCAGCAGCGCGTTATTGACCTCATAGCGGTGGCGGTGGCGTTCGGTAATCTCGTCGCTGCCATACACGCTGCGCGCAAGCGAACTGGCTTCGAGCTTGCATACCTGCCCGCCCAGGCGCATGGTGCCGCCCAGATTGGAATTCGCGCTGCGGGTTTCCACCTGGCCGGCGGCGTCTCTCCATTCGGAAATCAGCGCCACGATGGGATGTGTGGTAGCGGGTTCGAATTCGGTGCTGTGCGCGTCTGACATGCCCGCCTTGTGACGCGCATATTCAATCACGGCAAGCTGCATGCCGAGACAGATGCCCAGGTACGGCACCTTCTTTTCACGCGCATACTGGATCGCGGCAATCTTGCCCTCGACGCCGCGTTTGCCGAAACCGCCCGGCACCAGGATGGCATCCATGCCTGCCAGGCAGCCCACGCCGTCCTTCTCGATCTGCTCGGAATCCAGGTAGTGGATATTGATATGGGTGCGAGTATGAATTCCCGCATGGATCAGCGCCTCGGACAGGGATTTGTACGACTCGGTCAGCCCCACGTACTTGCCCACCATGGCGATATTGATCTCATGCTGCGGATGCTCCAGCGCCTCCACCAGTCCGTTCCACATGGATAGATCGGCGGGCGGCGGTGTGATGCCAAACTTGCGGCAGACGATCTCGTCCATGCCTTGCTCGCGCAGCATTTCAGGTATTTTATAAATGCTATCCACGTCGTGCACCGAAACCACTGCACCCGGCTCCAGGTTGGTGAACAGCGCAATCTTGCGGCGTTCCTCATCGGGCAGCGGACGGTCGCCGCGGCACAGTACCACGTCCGGCTGGATACCGTTTTCGCGCAGCTCTTTCACCGAGTGCTGGGTGGGTTTGGTCTTGACCTCGCCCGCCTTGCCCAGATACGGCACCAGGGTGAGGTGGATGTAGCAGGTGTTGTTGCGCCCCTCTTGCAATCCCATCTGGCGGATCGCCTCCAGGAAAGGCAGCGATTCGATGTCGCCCACCGTGCCGCCGATCTCGACAATCGCCACCTCGGCCCCCGCTGCGCCGTTGCGGATATGCAGCTTGATCTCGTCGGTAATATGCGGGATGACTTGCACGGTGCCACCCAGGTACTCGCCGCGCCGCTCCTTCTTGATCACCGAATCGTAGATCTGCCCGGTCGTGAAGTTGTTCGCCTTGCGCATGCGCGCCGAGGAGAAGCGTTCGTAGTGCCCGAGATCGAGATCGGTCTCGGCGCCATCCTCGGTGACGAACACCTCACCGTGCTGAAACGGGCTCATGGTCCACGGATCGACATTGATGT
>JANMKH010000564.1:0-14721 GCA_031371965.1 Sulfuriferula sp. | reverse complement strand
CGCCGCATACGCGTGCCCTTTATCCACATCCAGTCTGCCAGCGACGTTACCATGGCGATGGTCAGTGCGGTGGAAGTGGACGCAGACGCCAGCGCGCGCGGCTACCAGGCATTTCATCGCGACTGGGTACGGCATGTGGCGGATTACAGAGCGTTGTTGCGCCATGCCGTGCCCGACGTGGTGCTCGCCAACGTTGCCTATCTGCCGCTGGCAACGGCCAAACATGCAGGCATCCCTGCTGCCGGACTGTGCTCGCTCAACTGGGCGGACATCTATGCGCATTACTGCGGCGGGCGTCCCGAAGCCACTGAAATACTGGGCGAGATGCGCGCGGCATACGCCGGGGCGGAGCGCTTCATCCGGCTCGAGCCCGCGATGCCCATGCATGACCTGCCGAACCGTGTCGCTGTGGGCCCGGTGGCCCAATACGGGCAATCGCAGCGGGCGCATATCAACAGGCAATTGGGGTTGAATCCAGATGAAAAACTGGTGCTGGTGAATATGGGCGGCATGCATTTCAGGCCGCCGATGGAATCCTGGCCGCGCCTGCCCGGGGTGACATGGCTGGTGCAGCAGGACTGGTGCGTGCAGCATGCCGACGCCCATGCCTTCGAGCCGTTGGGCATGGCCTTCACCGACTTGCTTGCCTCGTGCGATGCGGTGCTGGGCAAGCCTGGCTACGGTCTATTTACCGAAGCGGCGGTCAACGCCGTGCCACTACTCTATCTGCGGCGCGTGGACTGGCCGGAAGAGCCGTATTTGATCGATTGGTTACAGCAGCACGGACGCTGCCTGGAAGTGGCGCGAGCGGATGTACAGCGCGGGGAGTTGCTCGATGCCCTGCAGAGTCTTTGGGCGCAACCGGCCAAGCCGCCGGTGCAGGCAAGCGGGGCGCAGCAGGTAGTGGAAATGGTGGATTTGCTGGTTCGGTGCTAGTACAGGGCTAACTCGGCAACGCCATGCCGGATCAGGCCCGCTACTACGCGACCGCTGTAATCTGGAGCAGCCTTGTAGAAATACCCGATCTGACGCACCAGGATAAAGCGCGGCACCGGGTAGTTCTGCTGGTTGCGATTCGGTTCCTGCTGCCAACTTCAATCTGCAGTCAAAAAACCTGATGTGCGTCTAATCGACATAGAAAAACCGCACAGTCTGATCGCTGCGCGGATAAGCCGGTTATCTTTGTTGCGGCTCAGCTACAAAAATTTCTACGCGGCGGTTTTTGGCGCGGCCGGCTGCGGTGTTATTTGAAGCAACGGGTTCATGTGAACCACGGCCATCAACCGTAAAACGCCCGGATGCGACGCCTCTTGTGGCCAGGTAATCGCGGGTGCGAGCAGCACGTTCAACTGATAATGGACCATTAACCGCGTCGCTACCGGTATTGTCCGTATGGCCGACTATAGTCACCACTGTATAAGGGTTCTCGACCAGGCTTGCAGCAAATTTATCCAGAATCGGACGGAAATTTGATTTAATGTCCGCGCGATTGGTATCAAATGAAATATCGCTGGGTATATCGAGCTTTAAGCGGTTATCTGGTGTTTGACTGACTTGCACACCCGTCCCCTGGGTGGCTTGTTCCATTGCACGTTTCTGGTTTTCCATTCTATTGGACCAGATATTGCCGGCAACTGCGCCCGCTACACCGCCCAGTGCTGCACCAGCCGCAGTACGCCGTCCACCGCCGCCGCCTGTGGCTGCACCAATAACGGCACCGACGCCAGCGCCAATGCCAGCACCCGTAGCTGTGCCACGCTGGGTTGGTGTCATGTCCGCACAGCCGGATATCACAAATACTGTTGCTATAGCGCCTACAGTTAACTTATGCATAGTGATTCCTTTGTGAATTGAACATCTGGAAATACTCACAAGCACTTTAGAATTTATGCCCTGAGTAGATATGCCAAGAGAAAATTTGGAGTGGCTTGGCTGAAACAATACGGACGGAGAAGGGGGAGTTACCTGCTGCTAAAGGAAAACCAAGCAGCAGGTAGGCTTACGACGAATAATTTGCAGTTGCAGATTATTTGGTTGCAGTTACTTCTATGTCAACGCGGCGGTCAGGCTGCAAGCAAGCGATGACTTTGGGGCTCTTGCGGCCAGCACATTCGCCTGGTTTGGTAACTGGCTCGGTCTCGCCCACGCCTTTTGCATGAATTTTGTCGGCTGGAATGCCCTTGCTTACCAGATAGTGCTTCACCGAATCAGCGCGATGTACTGACAGCTTCTGGTTGTAAGCATGGCTACCAATGCGATCCGCATGGCCGACTACATTAACTGAATCATATTCTGCAGAACCGAGGTCTTGTACGAAATCGTCAAGAGTTGTCTTGCCTTTAGGTTTCAGCGTTGATTTGTTAAAATCGAACAAAGCATCAGCAGACAAGCTTACTTTCTTCACCATGACTGGCGCTGGAGCTGGTGCTGGGGCTGGCTCAGGCTCTTGAGCTGCCATCACAGGTTCAGGTTTTGGCTCTTCTTTCTTCACCAGATTAGGGTCGCATTCAGCGGTCGCCATCGCAGGAGTCCAGTAACCGGTACGCCAGCACTCGCCGTAGTTATCTTTTACGACTTTTCCGGAAGTATCGACCAGATAGCCATAGTTAGTTGGATTCGCTGCCAGCGCCATGCTTGGCAATAATGCAGCAGCAATGCTAGCGATAATCAATTTTTTTGTTGCAGTCATGTTTGCTTCTCCCACCGGTTTAAAAGATATTGACCTCAGCCATTTTAGGAAATGGCACCATTGCTTTTACTCGCAGTCACGTATTATGAGATTTAATTAATTAAAATAAAACCCGTTTGAATACGATAATTTAGTATACGCCAAAATTTTTCGATTGCTCTGTACGCTATCGCACATTATGAAATTCAGAAATTCTCTGTTTGCCGGGCATCGTTTGGCTGTAAACGCATTCCCGTCGCCATCAGCTTCCGTTCAGGTTTAAGTGCGAGAAATGATGGATTAATTCAACCAAACTGCTTTCAAAAGCGAAGCAGGGGGACGGTCAGATCGGATCGCAATTATCACAGTTTAGTAGTGAAGAGTTTAGAGTCAAGCAGAGTATGAGAACAAAATGGACTGGCTATTTCTCCATTGGCACTATACGGATTGCAAGGCGCTGGTTTCGGATACGGAATTTTTAATCATATCCTTTGCAATCTCGGTTTGCGTTTCAGTGGTGGCGTGAACAATCAGGACCGTATGTCCGCTATTGAGTGCGCCTTTCACAAGATCCGCAAATCGACCTTCTTTGACCCCGGCCCCCACAGATGCCCCGGCGATAGCTCCGACGCTCGCTCCCCAGCCAATTATAGTGAGCGGACCGAGCAATGGACTAGCGAGGAAAAGGCTTATATTTGCAGCTGCCAGCGCAGCAACTCCCAAGGCACCGACACCTCCCCCGACGACCGTGCCGATGGCGCCGTCTTTGACTACCTCGCGCAGAACGTCGTCACCCGCGGGCTCTATTTTGCTGTCTTCGCTAGATTCCGCAGGGAGCAGAATATTTGTTTGATCAAGTTGGAAGCCATGCTCAATTAAAAGATCGCGCGTATTTTCTGCATTAGATCTATTGCTATAGATGCCAGCAATTTTATGTATGTATTTATCCATGACATATTTCCTAATTGGATTTTGAGGAATGCTTAGGGAGCAAGGGCATTGAAGTAGCGTTTAACCACTATGAGTTTCCTGTATTGTTGGGATGCAACAGATGGGGAGGTCTGACAGGATCAAAATCCACCCATTCTCCGTTGCGCCACTGACCCTCGGTTTTTTCTATATCCTGCGCGCCTCGTTGCTCCAGACTATGAACCACACTACCCTCGGCGTCGGATGGCTCTGCGATCCTGATGGCAATAATAACGCCAGAGGCACGAGTGGGATTGTCAGACGGGTCGGGGTTGTCAGTATGGTCATCCATGCCCTGCAATGACCCCACTAAGGAGCCTGTGTAAGCACCCACTACGGCCCCGGTTGCAATGGCCGCGGGCCCTGCTGGCAAGGTTGCCAATCCTGCAATTCCGGCTCCAATGGCGCCGCCAAGAATGCTGTTGTGATGCGCACCCTCCGCAGCCGGGTCGGAATACTGATCGCCGCCTATGGGGTAAGCGGCATGATGGCCAGCTGGGCCTACATAAAACGTACAAATATCTTCCTTGCTAACGCCTGTGATATTTAATAAGGCCTGAGCGGTTTTTGCGGCTTTATCCCAAGTATCAAATCGACCGGACAGAATGGTTTCCATATTCGACCCCCTCGTTGAGGATATGTAATTGTGACGAGCTTCCACTAAAATAGTCCCCCAGTATTAGCGTGCATTAGGACTTGATAAGTACAATATACCGACCTTGGGCGAAGTTCTGTGCGGCCACGCACAGAGCGTTCCACCAGTTTTGTTTATGCTTGATTTGAAACCTAAGTTAGGTAAAGGTGGTGGCAACAGCACATCGCTGGAGATGCCATTTCGATTACAGATATGCTTGGGTTACACTCCTCCGTATGACTCTCACTGAATTGCGTTACATCGTCGCCGTCGCGCGCGCGCGCCATTTTGGGCACGCAGCGGAGGCGTGCTTTGTGTCTCAGCCCACGTTGAGCGTGGGCGTCAAAAAGCTGGAGGACGAGCTGGGCGTGATGTTGTTTGAACGCGGTAACAGCGAGGTGACAGTAACACCGGCCGGCATGCGTATTGTCGAGCAGGCGGCGCATATTCTGGAACTGGCCGGCGATCTCAAGGCGCTGGCACAGCAGAGCAAGGATCCGCTGGTGGGGCCGTTGCGGCTGGGGGCGATTTATACCATTGCGCCCTATCTGTTGCCGCAGCTGATCCCCCAGTTGCACGCGTTGGCACCGCACATGCCGCTGCTGCTGGAAGAGAACTTTACCGCCAAGCTGGCAGAGAAGCTCAAGCGGGGTGAGCTGGATGCAATCATTATTTCGCTGCCGTTCGACGAGCCCGGCATTGAAACCCTGACGCTCTATACGGAACCGTTTCAGGTGGCGCTCCCGGCGGGTCATGCATGGTGTGCGAAATCTGCCATTCATGCAGACGAATTGATTCAAGAGAGTCTGCTGCTGCTGGGCTCGGGGCATTGCTTCCGCGATCAGGTGCTGAAGGTGTGTCCGGCGCTTAACCGCACGGCAGCCGCGCCGGGTAGCATGCAGAAAACGCTGGAATCGAGCAGTCTGGAAACCATACGTCACATGGTGGCTTCCGGGGCGGGGATTACGGTGATGCCGTGCACGGCGATGCCGACCGGGGCGGCGGAGCAGGGGCTGCTGGTGTTCCGGCCGTTTTCCGACCCCGCGCCGGACCGGCCGGTAGCCCTGGCCTGGCGCAAAAGCTTTACCCGCCCGCAGGCGCTGGAGGCGGTGCGCCAGGCGGTGCTGCTAAGCGATTTGCCATGCGTGCAGAAGCATCTGTCACCCGTTATAGAGTAATAGTTTTTATCTATCTATTAAATAATAACAATCAATTATACTAATCCATCGCATCTCCGTAACATGCGAAGCGTGGGGTGAACGCCCCGCCTGACCCAAACCAAAAGGAGATGCAAAATGAAATACCCCGAATCCGTTACCGTCAAAAACATCGAGTCTGCCTTTGCGGGTGAATCGATGGCCTATATCAAGTACATGTACTTCGCTAAAATGTGCCGCGCTGCGGGAGACGAGGCCTCTGCCAAAGTGTTCGAGGAAACGGCTACCCAGGAAGTGCAGCATGCCTTCGGCCACCTCGATCTGCTCTATCCCAAGACCGAGATGACCCCGACGCGCTGCCTGGAAATGGCGATCGAGGGCGAGACCTACGAGTACACCGAGATGTACCCCAGCTTCCGTCATGCGGCAGTCGAAGAAGGCAACCACGCCGCAGTAGCGGAAATGGACGAGCAGATCGCGGAATCCAGGGCACACGCAGCGCGTTTCCAGGCAATTCTGGAAAAAGCGGCAAAACGTTTCGCGGCGCTCGCCAAAGTGGAAGAAAAGCATGCAAATCACTACCGTGCCACGCTCGCGCAAGTGACGGCGTAAGGCACATTATTGATCTGGCCAGAATATGTTTGAACTTACTCCATGTCTCCCTTGCCGCGCTCGCAAGTTACTCTGACGAATCGGAGTTCAGACTTCACTTGGCCGGATCAATAGTTAATCAATCTTTGAATTCAGGAGAACAAAATGCAAGTATGGACATGTATCGTATGCGGTTTTATTTATGACGAAGCGGTCGGTTTGCCGGAGGAAGGAATTGCCGCCGGGACACGCTGGCAGGACATCCCCGAGGACTGGGCCTGTCCCGACTGCGGTGTCGCCAAGGCCGATTTTGAAATGGTGGCAGTATAGGAAACCACTTGGCAAAGGAAAAACATATGGAACCCATCGTCATTATTGGCAGCGGCCTCGCGGGTTACACGCTGGCGCGCGAGTTGCGCAAGCTGAAGCTGGACCAGGCCGTGCCGCTGGTCATCATCACCGCGGATGATGGCCGTTATTACAGCAAGCCGCTGCTCTCCAATGCACTGGCGCAGGGTAAAACTGCCGACCAGCTGGCAGGCGCTTTTGCCCCGGCCATGGCGGAGCAGCTCAACGCTGAAGTGCTGGTGTTTAGCCGGGTTGAAGAAATTGATCCGGTGGCTCGTAGCGTGCGCGTCGCGCAACGCGTCATCGCCTACAGCAAACTGGTGCTGGCGCTGGGTGCCGATCCGGTGCGGCCGCAACTGGCGGGAGATGCAGCGGATAGCGTACTGTCAGTCAATGATTTGATGGACTATGCGCGTTTTCGCGAGCGCATCACTGGCGCCAGGCGTGTGACGATTCTGGGGGGCGGGCTGATCGGCTGTGAATTTGCCAATGACCTGTCGCACGCGGGCCATCAGGTGGATGTTGTGCACCCCGCCCTGTACCCGCTGGATCGGCTGCTCCCCGAAGCTGCAGCCCAGGATTTGCAGCTTGGGTTGGCCCGGGTGGGGGTGGTCTGGCATCTCGGGCATACCGCCACAGCAGTCAATCATGCGGCGGCGGCTTATGCGGTAAGCCTGGACGATGGTGCGGTAATCGCCGCAGACGCTGTGCTTGCTGCAATCGGTCTGCGCCCGCGCGTGACGCTGGCGCAAGCGGCCGGCATCCGCGCGGCACGCGGAATTCAAGTCAACCGCTTACTCGAGACCAGCGTAGCGGATGTGTATGCACTGGGCGATTGTGCCGAGGTGGCGGGCCATGTGTTGCCTTATGTCTTGCCGCTCATGGCGCAGGCACGAGCGCTGGCTGCCACGCTCGCAGGCACGCCGACCGAGGTGGTGTATCCCGCCATGCCGGTGACAGTGAAAACGCCGGCCTGCCCGGTGGCGGTCGCCACGGTTGCAGGTGAGGCAGCCGGAAGCTGGCAGGTAGCCTGCGGGGAAGAAGGAGTTTGCGCCCTGTATCAGGATGAGCAGCAGGGCTTGCTTGGTTTTGCATTGACTGGTAAACAGGCTGGCCAGCGTCAGGCGTTGACCAAACGGCTGCCGGCATTACTACCCTGATAGATGTTTGTTGTGTGATCGATTCTTAAAGACTGCCACGGCGGCATTCCATGTCTATGATGAATAGTGTGGCGTTTCCATTTTAGCCAGCCAATAAGGACCAATCATGCAAATACCCCTGCAAATTACAGTACGCGACATGCCCGTCTCAGCAGTTCTGGAAGACCACATCCGCGATAAAGCCGCCAAACTCGAACAATTTTATCCAGCACTGATCGGTTGTCGTGTGGTGGTGGAGTTGCCCCATAAACATAAACAGCATGGCAAGCTGTTCAACGTGCGCATAGACCTGACGGTGCCGGGTAGCGAAATTGCCATCAACCGGGATCAAAGCGAAGATGTTTATGTTGCGTTGCGTGACGCATTTGATGCAGCCAATCGCAAGCTGGAAGATTATGGCCGGCGCCAGCGCGGCGATGTGAAGACCCACGAGATCCGAACCAGTGAAGCAGAGCCGTCCGGTGCGGAGGATGCCGCGCAAGATACCGAAATTCCACCGGCGCAATAGCGCATGCACGCTATGAATCGTTACTGATTTTTTAATAGAGCGTGCTGCCTGCTTGGGTCAGCAATTTAAGCCATAGCCAATGCCTGAACAAGCTCAATCCCACCCCTCGGAACTGACACTCGCTGCGCAGGCACAATTGGTGGCGTCCTTACGCGAACCCGGATGTTATTCACATTCCGCCGCCCATATGCAGACACTGGAAACACACATTTCACATGTGCTGCTGGTAGGCGACTACGCTTACAAAATCAAGAAACCTCTCAATCTTGGCTTTCTCGATTTTACTACCCTTGATCAGCGGCGTTTCTATTGCACAGAAGAGTTGCGTCTAAACCGTCGCTTGGCGCCGGATATTTATCTCGATGTGGTTCCCATTGGCGGTAGCGTTGCGGTGCCACAGCTGGGCATGGAACCGGCCATCGAGTACGCGGTAAAAATGCGCCGTTTTGACCAGGAAGGACTATTCGAGGCAATGTTGGCGCGGGGTGAGCTGACCTCGGCGCATATGGATGGATTGGCGATACTGATTGCGGATTTTCACACTCGCTTGCCGGCGGCGGACCAGAATAGTCCGTATGGGTCGCCGGAGAATATCATGGCGCCGGCGCGCCAGAACTTTGACCAGTTGCGCCCATTGCTCAGGCGTCCCGATCAGCAAGCAAGCCTAAACGCGATTCAGGCCGCTACCGAATCCGCGTATGCGCAACTTCAGCAAACCTTTATCGAGCGTCAGCGTTCAGGTTGGGTGCGCGAGTGCCACGGCGATTTGCATCTGGGCAACATTGCGCTGGTCGATGACCGCATTACTGTGTTCGACTGCATCGAATTTAACCCAAACCTGCGCTGGATCGACGTGATGAGCGAAGTTGCCTTTCTGGTCATGGATCTTATTGTGCGCAATCAGAAGGCGCTGGCATACCGCTTTCTCAATGCGTATCTTGCCCAAAGTGGCGACTATGCGGGGATGGCGGTACTCCGTTTTTATCTCGCTTACCGCGCCATGGTGCGTGCCAAGGTGCACGGCCTGCGCGCACGTCAACCTAGTACGGGAAAAGCCGAAAAAAAGTGTGCGCTACGCGACTGCCTGCGTTATTTGAAGCTGGCACTGACGTTTTTTAATTCGGACCGGCCGGCGCTCATCATCAATCATGGTTTGTCCGGTAGTGGCAAGACTGTGTTCTCTCAGTCTGCGTCGGAAACCCTGGGTGCCGTGTGCGTTCGCTCCGACGTGGAACGCAAGCGCCTGCACCATCTCCCAGCCAATGCGCGCACCGGTTCCGGGGTGGAGAGCGATCTGTATTCCCGCGCCGCGACACGCGCCACCTATCAGCATCTGGTGGAACTGGCGCGATCCATTGTGACGGCAGGTTTTCCGGTGATTGTGGACGCTACTTTCATTGCGCGCTGGCAGCGTGATCAATTCCATGCGTTGGCACGGACACTGGGTGTGCCGTTTATCATCGTTGACTATCGCGCCAGCATATCCACCCTGCGTCGGAGGGTGCAGACGCGGGAAAGTCTGGGTACAGACGCCTCAGAAGCGGGTCTTGCGGTACTCGAGAAACAACTCGAAACCGAGCAGCCGTTGAGTGTGGACGAGCGGCGCTGGGTGACGCGTTTCAATTCTGAGCGTGTGTTCGATCTTCAGCGTTTGCATCGACCATGGCAGCGCCTGGCGCATAAAATCATCAAGATGGCTGCGCACAAAGGTGATTTACAGGCTGAATTGCAATGCGGAAATTTGCTTGGTTGAGAGGGGTTGTTGCAGGCCTCGGGAGGCCCGCCGAAATAGCTGGTTCAGTACCCCTGGGACTAAAGTTTATGACTCAGGCCTGACCGGCTTGCTCTTCGGCGATTTCCTTGTGGACCTGCGCCATGTCCAGTTCACGCACTTTGACTATCAGGTCTTCCAACGCGGAAGCCGGCAGGGAGCCGGATTCCGAGTAGATGATGACTTTTTCGCGGAACACCATCAAGGTTGGGATGGAACGAATCTGGAAACTGCCTGCGATTGCCTGTTCGACTTCGGTATTCACTTTGGCGAAGATAATGTCGGGGTGATTTTCCGAAACCTGATCGTAGACCGGTGCGAAGGCGCGGCAAGGGCCGCACCAAGGCGCCCAGAAATCAATGATGACAAAATCGTTTTCCAGGACGGTAGATTCGAAATTTTCCTGGGTAAGGTCGAGGGTGGCCATACAAAACTCCAGACAGCTGTGAAAGATAAAGCGTATTTGCTATGGCATGTCCATGCAATACGCGTTATCAAATTTTAGCATGTTCGTATTGCGCTCGTCATAGTGGCGCTATTTTGCCAGCAAGACTTTGCCCATATTGTGGAGGAGTGGTATTTGGCTACGACGCATCGCCTGTCTGGGCTGGGCGAGGCTGGTTTTAACTTCCACTCGCTGCACTGCTTGAATAATCTGTGTGGATAGCACACGAGCCTGTTGCGCCGTAAGCGCCAATACGCAGTTGTCCGGGGTCAGGGTGATGACCACACGATCTTCGCTGGCCGTCTGCTCGGATACGCTGACGATAACCGCTTGTTTGTTGTCCAGTACTATCACGATAGTGTCTCCTGCTTAATGAGTTTACCCGTCTCTTGCATGATGCGTGCCAGGCATGGGGTGGGCGCAACAACCATTAAAACAGGAGCACTTGACGCGGTGATGACATCGGATAGGCGAGGAATTTAAACGAAAAATCAGCAACGCCGTTGAGAAGCCGACATTTAATTCAGGTTCTCAAATTGAAGCGGCTTAATTTACTGCTCGAACGGGAGGCACGTATATTGCAAATTGAAATTTGACTAAAAATATTGAGTACCCAAATGTTTGGCAAAATTTTCAGAAATACCCGGCAGGAAGACGAGGTTAAAGATGAGATAAGCGATATGCAGCATGTCGCCATCGCTTTTTTGGCGTGCCTGGATCAGGCCGCAATCGTCACCGATGCCAGCGGTATAGTGCAATATCTGAATGAGGCGGCTACAAAACTCACCGGCTGGTCAAACGCGGAAGCGCTAAATCAGCCAATAAACACGGTGGCGCGACTGGTCGGGTACGTAAATGGTAAGCACATGAATAGCTATGTGATTCAGGCGCTGGCTAAAGGTATGGCGCGGCCATTAGGCGCAAATGCCATGCTGCTACGTGCTGACGCAACGCAAGTTGCAGTGGAGGGCAGCGTAGCGCCGGTGCAGAACAGTGACAATCGTGTCGCCGGTGCATTAGTGTTGCTGCAGGATGTGACCAGGCTCCGTAGAATCACTGACAGCTTGGCCCATGAGGCGCGCCATGACGTGCTGACCGGATTGGTGAACCGGCGTGAATTTCGCGCTCGTCTGGAAACTGCCTGTGCCGGTTCGCGCGCACGCAACGAATACCATGCACTGTGCTATCTGGATCTGGATCAGTTCAAGGTGATAAACGATACCTGCGGTCACGCTGCGGGGGATGAACTGCTGCGCAAAGTGACTGAGCTGCTCAAATCGCTGCTGCACTCGGATGAAACCTTGGCGCGGCTGGGTGGGGATGAATTTGGCCTGCTGCTTCAAAATGTTGGTCTGGATGAAGCTGTGCGCATTGCCGAAAATATCCTGTCTGCAATCAAGGCATTCCGTTTTTACTGGGAAGGCAGAACTTTCAGCATTGGCGTTAGTATCGGTGTGACAGTAATCACGCGGAAATCCAGTGATGTGAACACAGTGGTGAGTATCGCGGATTCTGCCTGTTATGCAGCCAAGGAAAAAGGCCGCAACCGTGTGCAGGTATTCAACCCGGATGATATTGAACTGGATCAGCGCCAGCAGGAAATGCGCATATTGTCGCGCATCACCACGGCGTTGGACGAGAACCGTTTCGTGCTCTACTACCAGCCGATTATCCCGGTATGCGCGGCCCACGACGGCAGCCAGCATTGTGAAATACTGGTGCGCATGATTAATCCAGATGGCGCGCTGGTGCAACCGGCGCAGTTTATTCCCGCGGCCGAACGCTATAACCTGATGCCCGCGCTGGACCGCTGGATTATTGAACGTGTGTTTGATATTTTTCATAAACGTTATCCGACGCGTGAACTCAAACGCGCGCATCAATGGTCGGTGAATATTTCCGGGACTTCGCTGTCCAGTGAGGGTTTCGTCGCTTTCATCCGTGATCAGGCTGCACGTTATGAAATCGTGCCGCAATCCATTTGTTTTGAAATCACCGAGACCGCAGCTATTGCCGACATCCAGCGCGTCAGTGATTTTTTATGGGGTCTGCGCCTGGATGGCTTCCGCTTTGCGCTGGACGATTTTGGCATAGGCATGAGTTCGTTTTCCTATCTCAAGAGTCTGCCGGTGGACTACGTGAAAATAGACGGCGAGTTCGTGAAAAATATACTTGACGATAAAGTTAGCCTGGCGATGACCGAGGCAATCACGCGCGTGGTCAGCGTGATGGGAATCCAGACTGTCGCGGAATACGTCGAAAATACCGCGATCCTGGAGAAACTGCGTGAAATTGGGGTGGGCTATGCGCAGGGGTATGGCGTTAGCGAACCGATTCTGCTGGAAAAAATCAGCAATGTCGCACCTTTGGCGGAATTGCGTATGCGCAAGCAGCAGCTTGCATAGAATCGCTAAATAAGTTGTAAGGTATTGCCGGGAAGCGCGACCAAGCATAGGTAAGCGTTGGCTACGTTAATGCAGTGAACTCTCAACGCAGCAAACTATCTTATTGAGGGGCAACCATACCATCCCCAGTGCGAGGAATATCCCATGTTGATCAAGAAGCCCGGCGAGTTGAAAACAGCAGACATTACGCCGCAAGAAATATATCTGCAACGCCGTAATTTCATCCGCGCCGGATCTGTCCTGGCGGCAGGCGCATTACTGCCTGGCGTAGCACAAGCCACCACCCGGCTGACTGGCATAGTGAGCAGTCGCTACAGCACCGGCGAGGAAAAAACGCCGTATAAGGACGTTACGACTTACAACAATTATTATGAATTTGGCACCGATAAATCCGACCCGGCCGAGAATGCCCAAAGCCTGCGTACTCGGCCGTGGACCATCTCGGTGGAAGGTGCAGTCAAACGTTCCAAGGTATGGGACATCGACGCTTTGCTAAAAGCGTTTCCAGTTGAGGAGCGCATCTACCGCCTGCGCTGTGTGGAGGGGTGGTCGATGGTGATTCCGTGGGAAGGCTTTGCGCTTGCCAACCTGATTCGTCAGGTCGAGCCAACCGGTAGCGCCCGTTATGTCGAGTTCACTACCCTGCACGACCCGGCGCAGATGCCCGGCCAGCGCTCTGGTGTGTTGAATTGGCCTTACACCGAAGGCCTGCGTCTGGATGAAGCCATGCACCCGCTGACTATTCTTGCAGTGGGCCTGTATGGGCAAACCCTGCCTAACCAGAATGGTGCGCCGGTGCGGCTGGTTGTGCCATGGAAATATGGTTTCAAAAGCGCCAAATCGATTGTGCGTATCCGTTTTGTCGAACAGCAGCCGAAAACTGCCTGGGGGCGTGCGGCACCCAGTGAATATGGATTCTATTCCAATGTTAATCCCCAGGTAGATCATCCGCGCTGGAGCCAGGCCAGGGAGCGCCGCATCGGCGAGTTTTTCAAGCGCAAGACCGAGATGTTCAATGGTTACGGTGAGCAGGTTGCGCAGCTGTATCAGGGCATGGATTTGCGCAAGAACTTTTAGGAATGCGGCTGTATGAGAAACGCTTTACATAACCCGTCAGCGCGCCAGATTATTATTGCCAAGGCGGCGCTCTTTATTGCCGGACTTTTGCCACTGGTTCGACTGGTGTGGCTGGGTGCCAATGATGGATTGGGTGCCAACCCGATAGAATTTATTACCCATTCCACAGGAACCTGGACGTTGGTTGGCTTGCTGACTACCCTTTCCATTACACCGTTACGTAAAATCTCCGGCTGGAACTGGCTGATTCGCTTGCGTCGAATGCTGGGCTTGTTCACATTTTTTTATGCCTGCCTGCACTTTACTACGTACATCTGGCTGGATCAGTTCTTCGACTTGCAGATGGTCGTGAAAGATGTCATCAAGCGTCCGTTCATCACAGTAGGATTTCTCGCTTTTGTGTTATTGATTCCGCTTGCAGTAACGTCTACCAATGCCATGATGAAACGTTTGGGCGGGAAAAAATGGCAAAAACTACACCGGCTGATTTATGCCATTGCAGTGCTTGGAGTCGTGCATTACTGGTGGCTGGTTAAAAAAGACATTACCCAACCATTGATCTATGCATTGGTGTTGGCGGCACTGCTTGGAATTCGACTGGTATTTAAAGCGCAGTTCCGCATCCCAGTGGTCATGCCTAAGCATAAGCCGGAGTAGAAATAAAAAGGGCGGAGATTACCTCCGCCCAGGTTTTTACAACTGTGCTTAGGAACCCGTTGGGCCGAGAGGTTTCGGCGCCATGATGGGTGCCAGCGTAGAAGCTGGCTTCACAACCGGTTTCTTTGCCACAACTTTTTTAGCTGCTGGTTTAGCCACAGCTTTTTTCACTGCGGGCTTTGCCACGGCTTTTTTAGCTGCTGGCTTAGCGACAGCTTTTTTCACTGCGGGCTTGGCCACGGCTTTTTTAGCTGCTGGCTTAGCGACAGCTTTTTTCACTGCGGGCTTTGCCACAACTTTTTTAGCTGCTGGTTTAGCGACAGCTTTTTTC
>JANMKH010000552.1:0-3878 GCA_031371965.1 Sulfuriferula sp. | reverse complement strand
CAGTGGCTCGCCGCAGATTTGAATACCCAGCCCAAAGACGCAAAAATCGTGGTCTTCACCCACCGGCCGCTGTTCGATCTCTATCCGCAATGGGACTGGGCTACCCGCGATGGCGACAAGGCGATTGCGCTGCTGATGCCGCACCCGAACGTTACGGTATTCTACGGGCACATCCACCAGGAAAACCACCACATGACCGGGCATATCGCACACCACTCGGCGAAGTCGCTGATCTTTCCGCTACCGGCACCCGGCTCGCAGCCCAAGCGTGCACCGCTGCCCTGGGATGCAGCACAGCCGTATAAAGGGCTGGGTTATCGTGATGTCGAAGCAGATGTGCAGATTGCCGAATATCGCATTACGGAACTGCCTGTGGTGAAAGGATAAAACCATGAAACTCAAGTCACGTGGAATCAAGCTCATCGTTTTGGCCGCTGTTCTCGGGACTGGCCTGGTTAGCGCCGGCGATTATGCGAGCGTGCAGACGGAAGATCGGGTCATCAAAATCGTCGCAAAAAAATTCGATTACACGCCGAACGAAATCAAGCTGAAAAAAGGCGTGCCGGTGATACTTGAGTTCACTACGCTCGATGTGTTCATGGGCTTCAAGGTGCCTGATCTGGGGGTTCGTGCCGACATCATTCCGGGCAAGGTTTCGCGTTTGCGGCTGGTGCCGGACAAGGTCGGGACTTTCCCGTTTGTGTGCGATGTTTTTTGCGGCAGCGGTCATGAGGACATGACAGGAACCATCATCGTGACTGAATAATCCACGTTATATAAAAATACGGAAGCGCAGTTCGAATGCGGGAGGTGGTCTTCCCGCATTCCTTCTTCATCAGCGAAAATATCAGGGTTTGATGTAATCGAAGCCATGCTGTTGCAGCTGCATGATGCGGACAATGCCGCCCGGTACAATAGCCGATGCGTCGACCAGCTTGGGCCGATGTCCGAGTGTTTTCGTCATCCCGGTGATGGTCACATTGCAGGCGTCGAATTCCACGCCTTGGGCATCCAGCGCTTTGATGCGCTCGGCTACCGGGCTGTCGGCAAACAACATTTTCAGTCCCGGGCCATAGGCTGCCATCACGATCTGCACGTTGTCCGGCCCGAAATAGGCCATCAGATTCGTGATGTTATTGAGCGTAAGCCCCCACAACTGTGGATTGTCTTCGCTTACCTGCAGCACAACGTGGGCCTTGGCAAAAGGATGGGGATGCAGGAATTCCGGTGTCTCGAACTTGTAGGACTGCAGCATCGAAGTTTCAGCCCAGGCCGGGCTGACGCCCCCTCCGAGGCAAACCATAAGCGCTGCGATCATTGATACGGTACGTGTTCTCTCCATCATGTTGCTCTCCTGATTGATATTAAGGTTGTGCGAAGCAGGTATCGCGCCGGGAAAATTTGCCCTGTGGTTGCCGGACTATCGCGCCGATTTGGTACCCACTTCCATGCGTGCTCCGATCAGGCGATCGGTAAATGCAATACCAGGCCAGCTCGTTATTTATTCCCATCGCTCAAGCGGTGGCGCCATGCGGTGATACGTTAAACTAGACGTCATGTATCAATGGATGGTCTGGCTGAATCTTTCAGCATAATGAAACATGGCCTATAAACGTAAAGCCCGCATACTGTTTCTCGGTGGTCTGCATCCGGTTCCGCCCAATCTTGCCGCGCACTATGCCAATCGTCTGGGAGCGGAATGGATGGAAGCGCGCGCAGCCGTATTGCCTGGCGTGGCGGGTGATGTGCCGGTTCTCGGAGAAGCTGCTGTGGAATGGGCGGATCTGCTGGTTACTCTGGATGCGGTAGCCAATGCAACATGCCCGCCGTTGCGCCCTGGCCTTCAGCATCGCCATTATCCGTTCGAGCCGCTCCCCGATGTGACCGACAAGCCTGCCTGGACAACATTGGCAGGCCGTATTCGCGAACGCGTGGAAGGCATGATTGGCGGCATGCGGTTGATGCAGCAGGCCAGTTTGGACGATGACGGTTTATAATCCAGCTAATATTGAACAATAACCAACGGAGATATCCATGGCCGAAACCAGCATTTCCCAGAACGACGCCGAACACGCCCAGCTGACCCACTTTCTGACCCAGCAATACTTGTGCGAATCGCTTACCGTGGCCGAGGTGAATACGCTGCTCAATTACCTGACAGTGCTGCACTTCAGCACGGATGCGGTGATTTCGGATGTGGGTGACGTCGGCGATGAGTTGTATTTTGTGGTCAAGGGCGAAGTTGCCCTGGTGATTCCGGATGGCAGCATCGAATATGAAGTGGTGCGCTCAGGCACGGGTGAAATGCTCGGCATGATGTCATTTTTCGACAAGCGCGCACGTTCGGTCAGACTGGTTGCCAAGGCCGCGGATACGCAGGTGCTGAAGTTGCCGCGCGCCATGTACAAACGCATGAAAGTCGAACATCCCTATATCGCGATCAATATCGTCGAGCAGGCGGTGTTGAGCATGGATCACCTGTTCCGCGCGGTGAGCAGCGATCACGCACAGTTCTCGCATTACCTGTATGGCTCGGGTGTCAAAACTTGACGGGGCCAAATGTCCGGAAGACTTAAATTTCCGGACACATCTGTAATTCCGCCGTATCGATTCACAAATCGCGGTCATGCCGACTAGGCAGTGAATGCGGCAGAATCCCGAAAAACGGACTGGATACCTTTGTTCCGCTCGCGCGGAACAATGTGTGTTAGCCGAAGAGTTTTCCCTGCGGCTGCACATCGGACTTGATCTCCGGCCAAAGCTCAACAAACGATGTTGCGGAAATGCGCGCCAGTTCGCTCGGCTCAATCTTGTTCAAACCGCCACCGTAAACCCGGCCCTCGCCCCGCAGCTCGTGGCCAGTGATTTGACCAAGCAAAGCGTGGACGGCTTCGGCACGGTCGGGATGTCGGCGAAGCATCGCCGCGAGGCTATTCTGCGGGTAGAGCATCAGGTAGAGATTGGTTCCAATCGCCTTCGAGCGGTTCCAGATGAAGCGAAACGGCTGCTTGTCGTCAGAGCCACGGCCCATGTAGGTGCAGAGGAACAACGCGGGCTCTCGCTGTTCCTGCCTGTACCATGGGCTGCGCTTGCCGATCAGATAGCCATCCATGATGCCAAGCGACTGGGCGGTTTGCAGGTATCCCCAAAGCGCTGGGTGCTTAGCCTCGACCATCGGCTCGGGCAGGTTGCAATCGATTACGCAGAGCTGGCGGTCGAGGATGGGGTAGCCGTCACCGTCAGCGTCGATGCTCGTGGTCTTAAGGTGGCGCGGGCTCGGAAGGATCGGGCGGAGGTATTTACCCGGAAGTCCGAGGCTCTTCGCGTCGGCGCGGGCGAGTACGAAAAACTTGTTGCAGCCGGTGGCGATGCCCCGCTGGACGCGGAAGAAGTCGCCAAGCGTCGGGCCTTTACCGTCGCTAAGCGTGTGTCGGTCGTTCTTGGCGTGACTCGGGTACAGAGTCCATTTGCGAGACTCGCGCAATCGTTCACGCGGGATCAGGTCGCGGGCGTGCGGCTCGGCCAGCGTGCCGCCATAGGAGAAGTCGACGGCATGAGCGGCGGCGGGCGGCGTCTTGCGGAACACCAGCACGACCGACGACACAAGGGCGTCACCGAACTGAACATCGTCGGGGTCAAAGCGGTGAGCACGAATCAGCGTGACGCGATCCGCGAGGAAGCCCTTGAGGGCCGCGCCGTAGTTGACGTCCATGAACTCCGAGGGGATGAGCCACGCGGCGATCCCGTCGTCTTCCATCCAGGCCGTGGCGAGCAAAAGAAAGTAGACGTACAGACCCGCAAGGCCGTTGACTTCAACCTCGGTCATCTTGAACGTGAGGCTTTGGAGGCGCTCCTTGTCCTCTCTGTTCATGTGATGG
>JANMKH010000377.1:0-2350 GCA_031371965.1 Sulfuriferula sp. | reverse complement strand
TTTTTTTCCGAATTCTAGGAAGGCTCCCCTTGGATCTCGCCGCTTCACTCTTGGCATTTGCGCATTTGCTGCAACACCAGCGCACGTTACCCTTTGAATCTGCAATGCGTCCCCCCTCGGTGCCAGCTGGGTAATGCCGGGCACATCCGTAGCAAAATAGCTGTTCAGCAGTCATTTACCGCTCTCCCAATATATGGTTTTTCTTGCCCGGCGCGGCAATCGCGTTATTCCAGAGCATGTTCGGTACACCAAATAAATAACCAAAACCACCTAATTTAAGTTTCTGGATTTGTACGGACAGGCGATCCGGTATTTACGCAATCATTTTGCCGAGCGCCTGCTCCAGTAACCCGGCGGTGCCCAACTGGACAGCGTTGCATTTTGATTGCCGGATCCAAGTGAACGGCTTCAGTCTTGGGGCTCTCAACATCAGATTATAGGCATCCTAAAAAAAGCCCCCGTGCGAACACGGGGGCCAAAGTCTGCCACGATGCTTTGTGGCAGAGAGGGTACGTCGTCCTACCAGGGACGCTGCTTGAGTATTTTCACTTCCAGAAACAGCAAGCTTATGCACACCATCAGGGTGCGGTTGGTCTTGGCCTTGAAAAATTCGAACAGCGCCTGGGTAGGGGCTAATTGAATGGTGATTTTGTCGGATAGCTGCAGATTCATAGTGGTTACCTTTTGCAGTTATCAATGCAATCGGCATGCCTGCGGGTGCTTGCTTGCGAGATGCCCTATCCATAAGGGTCCAGGCGTTCTGGACGCGGTTGGGCAGGCGTATATTGCGTGGAACTGTGGACAATCCTGTCGTGTTTTCGACAGCTTGCTATACCAACGTCAGCGCAATTTGACCGCAAACACAGTAAAATCCCGCTTTTAATAAAAAATGCGCGTCTCATGCTGACTTTCCAGGAAATTATCCTCACGTTGCAGCAATACTGGGCTAAACAGGGTTGTGCATTACTGCAAGCTTACGATATGGAAGTAGGCGCGGGTACCAGTCACACCGCCACGTTTCTGCGTGCTCTTGGCCCCGAGCCATGGAAGGCGGCTTATGTGCAGCCTTCGCGGCGTCCCAAGGATGGTCGTTATGGCGAAAACCCCAATCGCCTGCAGCACTATTATCAGTTTCAAGTCGTGCTCAAACCCGCGCCGGCCGATATTCTGGAGCTGTATCTTGGTTCGCTCGAAGCGCTGGGCTTCGACCTGAAGCAGAACGACGTGCGCTTTGTCGAAGACGACTGGGAAAATCCCACCCTGGGCGCCTGGGGCTTGGGTTGGGAGGTGTGGCTGAACGGCATGGAGGTGACGCAGTTCACTTATTTTCAGCAGGTCGGCGGCATCGACTGCAAACCCATCACTGGCGAGATCACTTATGGTCTGGAACGCCTCGCCATGTATCTGCAAGGTGTGGAAAGCGTCTATGACCTGACCTGGACCGAGGGGCTCAGTTACCGCGATGTATATCATCAGAACGAAGTCGAGCAATCCACCTATAATTTCGAACACAGCGATGTGGAATTTCTGCTGACGGCGTTTGGCAGTCATGAGAAAAAAGCGCAGGAACTCATGCAAGCGCATCTGTCTCTGCCAGCTTACGAGCAAGTGCTGAAAGCCGCGCATACCTTTAACTTGCTGGACGCGCGCGGCGCGATTTCGGTCACCGAGCGCGCTGCCTATATTGGTCGCATCCGCAACCTTGCTCGCAGCGTAGCAAAAAACTATCTGGACAGCCGCGCCCGCCTGGGTTTTCCCATGGCACCACGTGCGTGGGCGGATGAAGTGCTGGCGCAAATGGAAAAGAAAGTGGCGGCGGCATGAGCGCACAAAATTTACTGGTTGAATTATTCGTTGAAGAATTACCGCCTAAAGCGCTGAAAAAACTGGGCGAAGCTTTCGCTACGCTACTGGCCGACAGCCTCAAGTTGCAAGGGCTTGCTGCCGCCGATGCAAATGTCACTGCCTTCGCAACGCCACGACGTCTGGCCGTGCAGGTTACGCACGTCGTTGCGCGCGCGGCGGACAAACCCATTTCGCACAAGTTGATGCCGGTGGCTGTGGGGCTGGATGCTGCAGGTAACGCGACCCCGGCGCTGCTCAAGCGCTTGTCTGCGCTGGGAGTGGATGCCTCCGTGATGCCGCAACTTAAACGTGCGCTGGATGGCAAGAACGAAGCCCTGTTCTTCGACAGCGTTGCCCCTGGTATTCTGCTCGTGGATGGTGTGCAGGCTGCGCTTGAGACCGCGATGGCAAAGCTGCCGATCCCCAAAGTAATGAGCTACCAGCTAGCCGACGGCTGGACCAGCGTCAGCTTCGTGCGACCTGTGCACGGGCTGGTGGCACTGCA
>JANMKH010000513.1:0-3637 GCA_031371965.1 Sulfuriferula sp. | reverse complement strand
GGGCGCGGTTACGGGCAGCTGGCCGCCGGAGGTCAGCCGACCAATGATGACGAACTCACCGGAATGGAGTTCGGCCAGCGCTGGCAGACTGAGACGGGATAGGTCTTCCCATCCCAGGGAAGCTTCTTTGGCCTTGAGCTCGGTCTCCGCACAGGCGGTGAGGATCTCCGGGATGCCAAACGCGCGGTGCTCGAAACCGAGCGCCCGCACCAGCTGGTCGGGGTCGATAGGACGTTGGTGAAAGGCGGCGAGCTGGATCAGCCCCCAAAGACCGGATTGGAACATCCCCGTCTCCTGAGGGGTAGCCGGATCAATTCCGTCAGTTACGGGCGCATTGTTTTTGTTATTGATTGTAGCCAAACCAGAAGCCTCCCAGCATCATACGGTTGGTTTTACGCAGAAAGCCCTCACCCTCTCTGCTAAAGAGGATTGCCACCCGGTTCATGGCAAGGACTCCCTGACAATTCTTGGTGTTTCAAGCGATCATGGTTAATCCGTATGGGGATTTTTGGCCCATTATTATTTGCGTAAATTTTTAGGTGGCCATTTGTAGATTCGTATCCTAAGCCCATCATCCTTGCATCCTCCTTACAACGGCGTTTTTCTTCGTTCGTCCAGATCAGGCCGTTTTGGGATGCAGCCCGCGCAAGATGGCGCCGATCTTGCGCAACTCAAGCACGTCGGGGTTGAGTTCACGGGTGGCTGCGACTTACGGCATTGCGGCGGCTTTGATGAGCGACGAACCCAGCGCAAGGTCGCGGATGAATGCGGATACCGGCTCGCCTGTGGACTGAGCACGGTTTTTGATGGCAGCCAGCTCGTCGGGAAAGCCGGAGCTCGTACCAGGCGGTGCGGATTGCTGCCTTGGCCGGGGTGGTGTCCATGGTCGCTATCAAGTAAGGGGATGCGGCTATATGGACGAACAGGGAAATCGACTCACTGGAAAATGGATATATTCAGGCTGGATCAAATCATAGCATTTCCACTCGATAATCATTTTTTAGGAGCACTATCAAACATGGGATTACACACGGTTATCCGAATAGCCATATTGGACTATAGGTGCCTGAGTTGCCGTCTATGTCTAACTCGCAGCAACGCGATATATCCAAACGATATCGCGACAGCCAGCAGGATCGCCGCGAGGAGGTAAAAAGCGGCGGCATATCCGTGCCGGCCGACCATCCAGCCTGTCAGCACTGGACCGATGGACTGACCGATGTCCATGATAGTGCTTAGCACCCCCATCGAAGAACCATACGCGCCGTTTTTGGTGAGATCCGCCACCAGCGCTGAAGTAGAAGAAGTGACAGCGGCAAAGCCGATGCCGAATATCGAAATCAGAACCATCAAGCCAAACACGCTGGGGAAATGTGGCAGCAGCAGGACGCTTATCCCTGCCACAATCAGGCCAGGGATAATAACGCGCTCGCGGCCCGATCTATCAGAAATGGTTCCCATCAAGGGCTTCAGGAAGATGATGCTGAGTAGTTGTGCCCCGAGGATCATACCGATCTCCCAGGCAGGAATGCCTTTGGATGAAGCGAACAATGCCAGGAATGCTTCTACCGCGCCAAAAACAAGGTACAGTGCGGCCTCGACCAGACTGGTGGCCAGGATATAGCGATCTTTCAGCACCGTTTGCAGGCTTTCCACGAAGTGATCGCGGGGATGGCTTCGGGTAGCGGGTTTCGATTCATCCGGGAGCAGAAATCCAAGTGCCAGCGCCAATACTGCACTGATGCCGCAGGCCAGATAGACCATCCGGAAACTCGCCAGAGAAATGAGCAAACCGCCCAGGAATGGCGCGACGGAACGTCCGACTATGGTGGCGGAAGAATAAGCCGAAAGCTTTTCCGCCCTATCCTGCACATATCTTTCAGCGATAGCCGCGTTAGCCACCGTGCCGAAAATGGCGGTGGCGAAGCCGTGATAGAAACGCACTGCTATCAGTTGCCAAACATCGCTCACCAGCAGGTAAAGAAAAGGCGCCGTGGCAAACACAAATAGCGCGGCGTAAATAATGCTGCGCTTGCCCAGATAATCGGATAACGCCCCGGCAGGAAAACTGATCAATATGCCTGGCACAGTCGATGCCATGACGATCCAGCCGATTTCCGCAGGACTTGCCCCCAGTGCTTTTGAAAACAAGGGCAATACGGGTGTTTTCGACATCGTTGAGCTGAGTATTGCCAAGCCGCCGATCACGCAGATAAGGAGGAAGAAATTGCGCCTGGATGACTTGTGCATACTCACTCTGCAACTGATGGTCTTGAAGGCAGCCGCTATATGGAAACCTGGCCTGGAAGAAACAGACCATCACGCGCTGTTATTTGTTGTCTGGAATGTCGAGTATAGGTACCAGGTTTTTCCTGGAATATTCTTCGGCAGATTTTTTGGCGATTACTCAGCCCAGCGTGCCGCTGCCTGCTCATCCGTGGCGCGCTGTTCCACCCAGCGTGGGCCCTCAGGGGTCTGTTCTTTTTTCCAGAATGGCGCCTGGGTCTTAAGGTAATCCATGATGAATTCGCACGCGGCAAACGCATCCGCGCGATGGCTGGCAGCAACTGCCACCAGCACGATCTGATCGCTCGGGTGCAACTCGCCCACACGGTGGATTATCGTCACATCCAGCAGTGCCCAGCGCTGTTCCGCCTCGGCCACAATCGCCTCCAGTGCACGCCGGGTCATGGCGGGATAATGTTCCAGCGTCATGCTGGCCACGTCACTACCCACATTAGTATCACGCACCAGGCCGACGAAGCTCGCCACCGCGCCGATTTGCGGATTGTCCGCACGCAACGCGGCGATTTCGGCGCCGGCGTCAAAATCCTTTTCATCGACCAGAATTTTCATCAGCCCCCCGTGACCGGCGGGAATATCGCCACTTCGTTGCTGTCTTCAATGGGAGCTTCCATGCCGGCCATATCCTGATTGACCGCCACCCGGAAATTCTTGCCGGCGGCGAGTTCCTCCGCCCACACGCCGCCACGTGCGCGCAGCACGTCGAGCAGCATGGCGACCATGCCCATGCCGTCGGGCAGTTCCACGGTTTCTTCCGTCACCCCCAGGCGTTCGCGCAGACGGGCAAAATACAGCACCTTGAGCTTCATCCCAGCACCGCGCTAAACGGGATAAACTGCACCAACTCGCCACGTGTGACGGTATGGCCAATGTCAATATCCACCAGACCATCCGCCCACACGGCGGAGGTGAGCACGCCGGAGCTCTGGTTATGGAATAACTGCGCTTCCAGTTCGCCGCCCTGTCCCGCTTGCAGCCGCGCGCGCAGAAACTCGCGGCGCTGGCCGGGTTTCGCCCAGTCAAATGCGGCCATGACCCGATAGGTTTTGGGTAGCACATCGACCACGCCCATCCGTTTGAGCAGAAACGGCCGGGCAAACAACACAAAAGTGACAAACGTGGATACCGGATTGCCGGGCAGGCCGATGAAATCCACTTCACTCACGCGGCCGTATACCAGTGGCTTGCCGGGTTTCATCGCCACCTTCCACAGGTCGATTTTGCCGAGCTGTTCAACCGCAGTCTTGACGTGGTCTTCTTCTCCCACCGAAACACCGCCGCTGGTAATCACCACATCGGCCATGGCTGCCGCGCGCTGCAGTGCGGCCAGCGT
>JANMKH010000504.1:0-2052 GCA_031371965.1 Sulfuriferula sp. | reverse complement strand
AAGAAGTGGTCGAGCGCATGACTGCCAGCCCGGGCACCCACGACTTTGGCCGCCTCACCGTGATGCTGCAATACCGCTTTGACATGGAGGCATTGTTCGACGTGCCGCCGGATGCTTTCGACCCGCCGCCCAAGGTCAATTCCGCGATCGTGCGCATGCTGCCGCGCGCGCCGGACATGATGGCAGCAGCTAGCATCGAATTGCTGGAAAAAGTGGTGGCCAGCGCCTTCAGCCAGCGTCGCAAAACCTTGCGCAACACGCTGGGCGGCATGTTGTCCGCGGCCGAATTTGAACAAATGGGTATTGACCCGGGCCGGCGCGCCGAGACCCTCGCAGTAGAAGATTTCGTATGCATCGCCAATTATTTACATGGTAAGGAAGCCCAATGAACCTGATCGATACGGTCCAGACCTGTCTGGAACACATGCAGCTGCCTGCTACGCGCGTTCCCAACCTGCCGGTCGTCAACCTGCCGGTGGAAATCGAGAACGGCAAGCTGAACATTTTTATCCACGCCCATGAGGATGCCGCGCGCGTCTTCGTTTACGTTCGGCCGCAAGACATGCTGGTGCCGATCGAACGCATTCCCGCTGTGGCTGAATTTCTCACCCGCGCCAACTACGGCCTGCCATTGGGAAACTGGGAAATCGACATGAACGATGGCGAGATGAATTTCAAAAACAGCATCGATGTCAGCGGCGGCGCGCTGACTGAAGCGATGGTGAAAACCCTGCTGGTATTCGCCATGGATTGTGCCAACCGCTACCTGCCCGGCAGCCGCGCGGTAATCGATGGCAGCGCTGCCAAAACCGCGCTGGAAGCGATAGACGGCCCCACCAAGGTCGTCATCAAATAGGTAGCTGAGAAATGTCGCTGCGCATGATTGCCCGTGGCATTGCGGTGGAAATGTATGTCGGCATCTGCGATTTTGAATACCAGACGCCGCAGACGGTGATTGTCAACGTCGAAGCCGAGGCCACGCTGCCGTATCGCCCGCGCGACATTGGAGAGTGTCTCGATTACACGCGCATATGTGATTTCGTGCGCACCTGGAAAGACCGCCCGCATACCGAATTGGTGGAAACCTTGCTGTTCGATGTGGTGGAATTCTGTTTTGCCGATGCCCGCGTTACTCGTGTCGATGTGGAAATCCTCAAACCCACTGTCATCGCGCAAGCCGATGCGGTGGGTGTGGGCATGCGCGTAACGCGCGCCGAATACCAGCAGTTGCGCGCCAGCCGGGGCGCAACATGAGCACGCAGCATCCGCTGGCCGTGGTCACCGGGGCGGGCAAGCGCCTCGGGCTGGCCATCACCCGGACACTGCTGGAAAACGGCTGGGAAGTTCTTGCTTTGGTGCGTAGCCCCAGCACGGCACTCGACGCGTTGACTGCCTCCGGCCAGCGCGTGCATATCATCCAGCAAGATATCGCCGATCCCGCAGTGTGGTTTGAACTCTGGCCGGCCTTGCGTGCGCGCTTCGGGCGATTGCCGCAAGCGCTGGTGCATGCCGCCTCACTGTTTGAGCACGACACCGCCGCCAGCAGCAACTGGGCGGCCATCGAAGCGCATCGCCGCATCAATTACGATAGTTTCGTCGCCGCCGCCAGCGCCTGGCTGCAATGCGCCGACGCCACTCAACGCGGTGCGTTTGTGGCGCTGGTGGATCAAAAAGTGCAGCGTCTCAACCCGGATCATTACGCCTATACGCTGAGCAAACTCAACCTTGCCGCCAGCATCCCGTTTCTGGCGCAGACACTGGCACCGCAGCTGCGCGTGAACGGCGTAGCGCCCGGGCTGACTCTGCCCAGCGGGGGGCAGACAGACGCTGACTTCCATACTGCGCAAGCTGCGTTTCCTCTGGGCGCGGGACTCGCCCCAAACGATATCGCCAGCGCCGTGCTGTTTTTGTTGCAACAGCCCTGGATTACCGGCCATCTCATTACTGTGGACGGCGGTCAGCACCTGCAATGCGTTTGCGATGTGGTGTTGCGCCCACTGCAATCTCTTGCATAATCATGCTATCTTGCCAATCAAAATAATCTAATACTCA
>JANMKH010000495.1:0-2598 GCA_031371965.1 Sulfuriferula sp. | reverse complement strand
TATGATAGTGACTAGAACAACCAGGATTCGGCTTTGCCAATAGCGGCTAAGCCTTGAGCGCAACCCGAAACCAAGAGCAACGGCAAAAATCAATAGGAGCCCGATTTCAATTTTCATTGCCAAAAGCAATGCTAACAATGTGTCTTTAGCCATAGCCGCCTAATTAGTAGTTATTCCAGATCAGCCGGTCTGCCTTCAAGTACACCTTGAAATTGATTGGCTGGCGACCCGTATTGAGTGGTGATTCAATTTACGATTTTAATTGCCCGAAACACCGCTCAACTCCAAAGCAAATCGATTACTCCACTGTCACCGATTTCGCCAGATTCCGCGGCTTATCCACGTCTGTGCCTTTTTGCAGGGCGGCGTGGTAAGACAGCATTTGCAGCGGGATGGTATGCAGGATGGGTGACAGCGGCCCGGCGTGGTCGGCCAGTTGCAGCACGTGGATGCCTTCGCTGGGCGCGATGTGGGTGTCGGCGTCGGCAAACACGTAGAGCTCGCCGCCGCGCGCGCGCACTTCCTGCAGGTTGGATTTGAGCTTTTCCAGCAGGGTGTCGTTGGGGGCGATGGCTACTACCGGCATGTCCTTGTCCACCAGCGCCAGCGGGCCGTGTTTGAGTTCGCCCGCCGGGTAGGCTTCGGCGTGGATGTAGGAGATTTCCTTGAGTTTCAACGCGCCTTCCATGGCGATCGGATAGTGCATGCCGCGCCCCAGAAACAGCGCGTGCTGCTTGTCGGCGAAGCGCTCCGCCCAGCGTTCCACTTCGGGCTCCAGCGCCAATACCTGCTGTACTTTGCCGGGCAACTCGCGTAGCGATTGGATGTGCGCGGCCTCGGCAGCCGGGGTCAGGCGCCCGCGTTGTTTGGCGAGCAGCAGCGTGAGCAGGAACAGCGCGGCGAGCTGGGTGGTGAACGCCTTGGTGGAGGCCACACCGATTTCGGGACCGGCACGGGTCAGAAAACGCAGCCTGGACTGGCGCACCAGCGCCGATTCCGGCACGTTGCAGATCGACAGGGTGTGCTGATGACCAAGTACTTTGGCGTGGTTGAGCGCCGCCAGGGTGTCGGCGGTCTCGCCCGACTGCGACAGGGTGATGACCAGCGCATCGGGATTGGGAACGCTGTCGCGGTAGCGGTATTCGCTGGCGATTTCGGCGCGGCACGGGATGCCGGCCAGCGCTTCGATCCAGTAGCTGGCGACCTTGCCGGCGTGGAAGCTGGTACCGCAGGCGAGGATGGTGACGGCGTTGATGCGGCCGAATACCTCGGCGGCTTCAAAGCCGAACAGCTCGGGCAGCAGGCTGTCGCCGGCCACGGCGTCGTGCAGCGTGTCGGCCAGCGCGCGCGGTTGCTCGTGGATTTCCTTCTGCATGAAGTGGCGGTAATTGCCCAGTTCGGCCATCTCCGAAGACTGCTCGGAGATGTGCGCGGCGCGCTCTACCCGGTTGCCGCCGGCATCATAAATACGGATGTTGAGCAGGCCGATGTCGGCCACGTCGCCTTCTTCCAGATAAATCACTTTCTGGGTGACCGGCAGCAGCGCGGAGATGTCCGAGGCGATGAAGTTTTCTTCGATGCCCAGGCCAATCAGCAGCGGGCTGCCACGCCGCGCACACACCAGCTGGTGCGGTGCATCGTGCGCCACCACGCCAATGGCATAGGCGCCGTGCAGTTCTGCGACGGCGCGGCGCACCGCGCTGAGCAGATCCTTGCCGGCGTGATAGTATTGGTGGATGAGATGGACGATGACTTCGGTATCGGTTTCCGAAGTGAACACATAGCCCAGTTCGCGCAAGTGGCTACGCAACGCCTCGTGGTTTTCGATGATGCCGTTGTGCACCACCGCCAGGTCATCGCGGCTGATATGGGGATGGGCATTGAGCTCGGTGGGCGCACCGTGGGTGGCCCAGCGCGTGTGCGCAATGCCGAGGTGGCCGTGGGTTTTTTGCGCCAGCGCAGCTTCGGCCAGCGCGGCGACGCGCCCGATGCTGCGTACCCGGTTCAGGCCTCCATCGACGGTCACCAGTCCGGCCGAGTCATAGCCGCGATATTCCAGGCGGCGCAGGCCTTCGAGCAGGATGGGAACTACATTGCGTTGCGCCACGGCGCCGACGATGCCACACATAATGGTTTCCTCTCAGTCTTTCGGTTTTTTAACCGGCCGTTGCCAGCCGCTAATGCTCAATTGCTTGCTGCGCGACAGGGTGAGTTCGCCTGCCGGTGCATCCCTGGTAATCGTCGAGCCCGCGCCGATGGTCGCTCCCCGGCCTACGGTCACCGGCGCCACCAGTTGGGTATCCGAGCCGATAAACACGTCGTCCTCGATCACCGTGCGGTGCTTGTTGGCACCATCGTAATTGCAAGTGATGGTGCCTGCGCCAATGTTCACCTTTTTGCCCACCGTGCTGTCGCCGACGTAAGACAGGTGGTTGATTTTTGAGCCATCGTCCACTTGGCTGTTCTTGATCTCGACAAAGTTGCCGACATGTACATCACTGGCCAGCACCGTGCCGGGTCGAATGCGCGCGTACGGGCCGATGTGGTTATGGCTGCCCAGTGTGGCTTCGACGATGTGCGAGAACGGCGCAATTTGCG
>JANMKH010000489.1:0-23222 GCA_031371965.1 Sulfuriferula sp. | reverse complement strand
GCCTCATTGCCGGAAAACCGGCACCACAGCGCGGCAATGACCGCGTTAAGGAGGAAGCTTCGCAGTCAGTGAGTTTGTCGGCTCTTGATACCCGGGTTCACTCGCTAGAGCAGTTGACCGCTGAACTTCACAAAGAAGTATTGTTGTCTTCTGAACTGATTAAGTCGCTCGCGCAGCAAAATATTCAGCTGGTCCAGGCGGTGGATGTCCTGCGTGTTCGCACACGTATTTTGTTTGGCTTCTGTGGCGTGCTTGGGGTTGTCACCGCAGCGTGCGTGTACTTAGTGGCCGCTCACTAAAGGGCCTCCAACCCAGAAAAAACCGAGCCAAGCGGAAGAAATATTGTTATCAGGCAATGTATTCACATAAGGCGCGCTCCATGGACGAAACTATAGAATTTGTAACGGTTGCACGTTCCCTCGACACCTCAGAGATGCTCATACTGAGCGCTCGTCTGGAAGCGGAAGGCATTCCGTCGTTTGTGGCGGACGCCAATATCAATCAGACCTACTCGCTGATGTCCATTGCCGCCGGTGGAGTCAGGCTGCAGGTGCCGAGTGAATTTTCTGTCGCAGCGAAAAAAATCATTGCTGACGTGAATTCGGGTTTGTTGGCACTTGATGATGATGAAAGCTTTTCGGCCTGATTCCGGGTCTGTGTTTGGAAGTAGAAACGCTCAATTCTAATTCCGCGCATGACAAAAATTCGATACTCGCTACCGGAATTATTTCGATTGGTAGCCCGGTTTTGCGCGCCGCTAGCTGCCGAGCTTATCGAGGACTTGTTACAAGGTGGCGCATTACACGTTAAGCAGGGCCTGGACTGATTTCCAGCTTCCGCAGCTATTTATTATTGTGTTTGTCCGAGCTTGATTTCAGAAGACTACGATTGCCGAATTTCTCCGGTTGATCAATCTCGCAGCCGAGTCTGTTTAAAGAACCCAAATGTTGTTTTAGGTCTCGTTATGCAGCGCCACCAGGTGTGCAAGGACGGTGCGAACGCGTCCCATGGCTTGTGCCAGAGTGGCCTGGACTTCGGCGCCACTGATGGCGATTTTGCTATTGCCGCGGCCGGCCGCCTGGTTGGCGACGACACCGATGGCCGCATAATTGAGGCCCAATTCGCGCGCCAGCGAGGCCTCAGGCATGCCGGTCATGCCCACCATGGTGGCGCCATCACGCTCCAGGCGATTGATTTCCGCGGCGGTTTCCAATCGCGGACCCTGTACGGCAGCATAAACGCCATGATCAATCGCGCTTTCCTCCGCATCCGCTATGGCGGCCATAATTTTGGCGCGCATGCATGAGCTATAGGGCTCAGTGAAGTCGATGTGCGTTACGGTTTTGTCGCCACCATTGTAAAAACTGTGCTTGCGACCGTGGGTGTAATCGATGATCTGATCGGGAACGACCAAGGTGCCTGGAATGAGGTCGGGGTGGATGCCGCCTACGCTGGCCACGGATACAATGTGACTGACTTTTTGGTCTTGTAGCGCCCACAGGTTGGCGCGGTAGTTGACCTCGTGCGGGGGGATGGTGTGACCGTAGCCGTGGCGCGCCAGAAAAATCACCTGATGTCCGTTGATGTTGCCGAAAGTCAGCGCCCCGGAAGGCTCGCCGTAGGGAGTGCGGGCGACCTGCCGATGGGTGATTTCCAGATTGTCGAGCTGAGTGAGGCCGGTGCCTCCGATAATGGCGAGCATGAGTCTATTGTGCCTGCTGAATGCCGGCGACGAACCACGGTGCGCTGCGGTCGGTAGCGGATTTCTGAATGTTCCAGATTTCGTCGAACGGCGCAGCGGGTGCGTTGGCTTCTTCGCGGATCAGGCCATGGAAACGCACGCTGGCGATCACCAGATTGCCTTCGGTGACGACGTCGAGCATGTCGGCATTGAGCAGGGTGACGTCGGTTTTTTGCGCGCTGGCACCGCGTTCCTGGATTTGCAGACTAATCTCGGCAAATACTTCGGGCGTGGTGTATTCGCGGATATCGTTGAGGTCGGCCACGTCGTAAGCGGCTTGCAGACGAATGAAATGGGCCTTGGCGTCGCGCACGAAGGCAGCGTCGTCAAACCAGTCGGGGCGGCTGCTGCCCACCGGCGCGACAGCCTGGCTACTCATCGGCAGGTCGGCATTGCTGACCGGCATGGGTACCTGGATGCTTTGGCCGTGTGCGGTGTAGGCGGTGGCTTGGGGTTCGGCTGATTTACGGCGCATCGCACGCATGATGAAGAACACGCCGGCAGCCAGTGCCAGCATCAGCAGAATGTCCATGCCCTTGATGCCATCAAAGCCATGACCCATGAACAGCGAGGCGAGCAGGCCGCCCGCTGCGAGACCAGCCAGTGGGCCGAGCCACTTATTACCCCCCGCTGCCGGGGCCGCAGGCGCAGATGCGGCGGGCGCGCGCGGTGCGGCCTGCTGGCTGATGCTTTCACGTTGTTTACCGAAGCTTTTGCCGCCGCCGAAGCGCTTGGCGTAGGCGTCGGTGGTAATCATGCTCATACTCAGTAGCAGGGTCAGGAACAAGACGAGGAATTTACGCATTTCGTACTCCAAAATATAAAGCAATGAACTGTAATTCTAACAAGTACAACCTATCAAGTCTGACAGAATAAACTTGCATGAGTATCAGAAAAAATCGAGGTAATCAGGTGTGACCGTCTTTCAGGGCATAGATTGCCGGCAAATTGCGCCATGCACCGTCTACATCCATGCCGCATCCGAATACATAGCGGTTGGGCAATACCAGGCCGACAAAGTCGGCACGTATCGGCTTGCTTTGCCCGGTGTGTTTTTCGGTCAGCACGGCGCAGACGACTTCAGCTGCACCCATTGCCAGCAGGCGGCTGCGGATGGCAGCCAGGGTGTGGCCTTCGTCGAGAATGTCGTCGAGCAGCAACACGCTGCGCCCGGCCACCGCTTCGCGTGGCTCGACCAGCCATTCCAGCTCGCCGCCGCGCATATTTTTTCCATAACGGGTGGCGTGTACATAATCGAAATCCAGCGGGAAGTGCAGCCTGGGTAAAATTTGCCCGGTAAATACTACCGCGCCGCCCATCACCGAAAGCAGCAGCGGAGTGGTATCTTTAAAGCGCGCACTAATCGCGGCAGCCAGGGTGGTGATGGCTGCCTGCACCTCGGCCTCCGAGTAAATCAGATCGGCGTCCTCAAGGATGCGCCAGGCGTCGGCGTTATTGATCATGACTGCTGGTTACGCGTTGACGCCTGGTTTCGTACAGGCAGATGCCTGCGGACACTGATACGTTCAGGCTCTCAACGGTGCCGTACATGGGGATTTTCACCAGCATGTCGCAGTGCTTGCGGGTGAGACGACGCAGGCCGCCGCCTTCGGCTCCCAGCACCCAGGCGACTGAACCCCCTACGCTGGCCGCTGGTAATTCGGTTTGCGCTTCGCCATCGGCACCGACAATCGTCACGCCGTATTCCTTGATGTCGCGTAGCGCGCGGGCGAGGTTGGTGACGGTGAGGTAGGGCACCGTGTCCGCAGCGCCACAGGCTACTTTGGCTACCGTGGGGGTAAGGCCGACGGCGCGGTCCTTGGGCGCGATGACGGCATTGGCGCCCATCGCATCGGCTACGCGCAGACAGGCGCCGAGGTTGTGCGGATCCTGGACGCCGTCGAGCACCAGCAATAGCAGATCCCCTTGCAGACCTTCGAGGACTTCGTCCACATGGCGCGGTTGCTGCACCATCGTTACGCGCGCGGCAATGCCCTGGTGGCGCGGGCCGCCGGCGATGCCGTCAAGGCGTTTGCCGTCCACTTGCAAGACACGGACGCCGAGGCTTTTGGCGTGTTCCAGCAACTCGCGCGCGCGCCCATCCTGGCGTGCGGCATCCACGAAAATTTCCTCGACGCTGGCCGGATTCTGGCGCAGTCGTGAAGTCACGGCGTGGAAACCGTAGATCAATATACCGGCCATTTAGTGCGTCCCCTTACCGGATTTGCGGCGCCGGCGTGATTTTTTTGCTGGCTCGCTGGGGACGGTAGCTGAGTGCGTGTGGGGTTGCTTGCCTGCATCGGATTTTTTTGGCTGTTTGCCGCCCTGCGGCTGATTTTGTTCCGCGGTCTGGGCGGGGCGGCTGGTACCGGCGAGGGTGAAATCGATCCGTGCGGTATCCAGACTCACACGCACGATTTTGACTTGCACCCGGTCGCCCATGCGATAGCGTGTACCGGTACGCTCGCCCATAATCTGGTGACGCGCCTTGTCGAAGTGGAAGTAATCACTGCCCAGTTCGGAGATATGCACCAGACCTTCCACATAGATGTCGTCGAGTGCCACGAAAATGCCGAAACCGGTCACGCTGGAAATGGTGCCGGGAAATTCCTCGCCAACCCGGTCCTGCATGTAGAAGCATTTCAGCCAGGCTTCCACGTCACGCGTAGCGTCATCGGCACGGCGCTCGGTCATTGAGCAATGCCCCCCCAACTCGACCCAGTTGCCGGGCTGATATTTCTCACCATCCAGTGCGGCCTTGATGGCGCGATGAATGAGTAGGTCAGGGTAGCGCCGGATAGGCGAAGTGAAGTGGGTGTAATGCTCGTAAGCCAGACCGAAGTGGCCGACGCTGTCCGGGCTGTACACCGCCTGTTGCAGAGAACGTAGCATCACGGTTTGCAACAGCGCAGCGTCCGGGCGGCCTTTGATTTTTTCCAGCAGCGCGGCGTAGTCCTTGGCCTGCGGGTCATCGCCGCCGCCCAGCGCAAAGCCGAATTCGGTCAGAAATTCGCGCAGAGCGGCGAGTTTTTCCGGCGTGGGACCTTCATGGATGCGGTACAGCGCGGGCTGCTTTTTCTTTTGCAGAAAATCCGAAGCGCAGACGTTGGCAGCGAGCATGCATTCTTCGATCAGGCGGTGGGCGTCGTTACGGGTGACCGGCACGATTTGCTCGATCTTTTTCTCATCATTGAAAATCATCTGCGTTTCCAGCGTCTCGAAATCAATCGCGCCACGCCGTCCGCGTGCCTTCAACAGTACCTTGAACAGGGTGTAGAGATTGTTGAGTTGCGGTAATAAATCGCCATGACCGCCGGCGTTTTGCGGGTGCTGTAGCCAATCCCAAACCTGGTTGTAAGTGAGGCGTGCGTGCGAATACATGACGGCGGGGTAGAAGCGGTATTCCTTTACCGCACCGAGAGCGCCGATTTGCATGTCGCACACCATACAGAGTCGTTCGACCTGTGGGTTGATCGAGCACAGGCCGTTGGAGAGTTCTTCCGGCAGCATGGGAATAACGCGGCGCGGGAAATACACTGAATTGCCGCGATTGTAGGCTTCGGTGTCGAGCGGATCGCCGGACTGTACATAATGGGACACATCGGCGATTGCCACCACCAGACGGAAGCCTTTGCCTTGCGGCTCGCAATAGACGGCGTCGTCGAAATCGCGCGCGGTTTCGCCGTCGATGGTGACCAGCGGCAGGTGACGAATGTCTTCGCGTCCAGCATGGTCCTTTTTGAGCACTTTCTTGGGCAGTTTTTTGGCGATCTTTTCCACCGCCTCGGGAAAGACATAGGGCAGCGAATGCTTGCGCAGCGCGATTTCGATTTCCATGCCGGGGTCGGCGTAACTGCCCAGCACTTCCACCACGCGTCCCATCGGCTTGGCGTATTTGCCGGGTTGTTCGATGATCTCGACCGTGACCACCTGACCGGTCTGGGCGCTGCCCTCATTGCCGGCGGGGATGAGAATATCCTGGGTGATACGTTTGTTTTCAGGAGACACCAGCATGATGCCGTGCTCCACCAACAGGCGCCCGACGATATGAGTGTTGGCGCGTTCCAGCACTTCAACGATCTTGCCTTCGCGCCGCCCGCGCCGATCCAGGCCGATTTCACGCGCCATGACACGGTCGCCGTGCATGGCTTTCTGCATTTCGCGCGGCGATAGAAACAGATCGTCACTGCCGTCGTCGGGGGAAAGGAATCCGAAACCTTCGGGATGGCCTTCCACACGGCCCTTGATCAGGTCGAGTTTTTCCACCACGCACAGGTCGCCACGCCGGTTCTGCATCAACTCGCCATCGCGTTCCATGGCGCGCAAGCGGCGCGCAAACAAGTCGATTTCTTCGGGGGTAATATCGAGCAATTCAGCCAGCGTTTCCGGCTGTAGCGGCGCACCCTGCTGGCGCAATATGTCCATGATGAATTCGCGGCTGGGTAGCGGATATTCATAGCGCTCGCGCTCGCGCTCCAGATGCGGGTCAGTCGCACGCAGGCCAGTAAGGCGCGTGGTTTCCGCGTGTGCCGTGGGTTTTTTCATTGACAAGTATCCTTGTTCATTTATAATGCGCGTCTTTCCAGCCCAGATGGCGGAATTGGTAGACGCACATGGTTCAGGTCCATGCGGTGGCAACACTGTGGAGGTTCGAGTCCTCTTCTGGGCACCAGATTAGCAGTACATCAAACTCAAAAGGGCAGCGCCAGCTGCCCTTTTCGTTTTTTTGTATCGCCAGCCCGAATTCAGTCATCCGTATTGCCTTGAATGCCGTATCCGTATACGCACGAATACGGCGTTATTGCTCAGTTAAATGGGTGCCGCAACACTATCGTCTCTTCGCGGTCTGGACCGGTAGAGATCATGTCGATCGGCACTTCGCACAAGTCCTGCATGCGCTTCAGGTAGGCACGCGCATTTTCCGGAAGGTCTTCGTAACGCTTGATACCTACAGTGCTTTCCTTCCAGGCGGGCATTTCCTCATATACCGGTTCGCACTTGGCTAGTGTTTCCGCGCCTACCGGCAGGATGTCGGAGAAGCCGCCATCCAGATTGTAGCCTACGCACACGCGTAGTGTTTCCATGCCGTCGAGAACGTCAAGCTTGGTTACGCACAATCCGGATACGCCGTTAATCTGTATCGACCGTTTTAATGCAGCAGCGTCAAACCAGCCGCAGCGCCGCGCGCGACCGGTAGTGGAACCGAATTCATGGCCGCGTTCGGCCAGATATTTACCATTGTCATCAAACAGCTCGGTCGGGAAGGGGCCCGATCCGACTCTAGTGGTGTAAGCCTTGGTGATGCCCAGTACATAGTGCAAGGTATGTGGCCCGACGCCTGCACCGGTAGCCGCACCACCCGAGGTACAGTTGCTTGAGGTGACGAAAGGATAGGTGCCATGATCGATGTCAAGCAGCGTGCCTTGCGCACCCTCGAACAGCAGATTGTCGCCGGCACGATTGGCTTCATACAAGAGCCGTGGCACGTCGGCCACCATGGGTTTGATACGCTCGGCCAGCAACAGAGTTTCTTCCAGCGTCTGGCTAAAATCAACCGGCTCGGCGTGGAAATAGTTTTTCAACACGAAGTTGTGGTAATCCAGTACCTCGCCCAGCTTGGCTGCAAAGCGTTCACGGTGGAATACGTCCTGCAGGCGAATGGCGCGGCGCGCTACTTTATCTTCATATGCAGGCCCGATGCCGCGTCCGGTGGTGCCGATTTTACCGGCACCCTTGGCAAGTTCGCGAGCCTGATCGAGAGCGATGTGATGCGCCAGGATCAACGGGCAGGCTTCAGAAATTTTCAGGCGTGACATAACGTTAATGCCAGCCGCTTCCAGCATGTCAACTTCTTCCAGCAATGCTTGTGGTGATACCACCACGCCGTTGCCGATAAAACAGGTGACTTTGTCTCGCAAAATACCGGAAGGGATCAGATGTAGCACGGTTTTTTTGCCAGCCACCACCAGTGTATGACCCGCATTGTGACCACCTTGAAAGCGTACCACGCCCTGAGCGTGATCGGTGAGCCAGTCCACAATCTTGCCCTTGCCTTCATCTCCCCACTGCGTGCCAATGACGACGACGTTCTTGGTCATGTTGATATCCAAACGATTTATCGAAAATTATTTTGTCAGAGAGGCGACTTCCCATTCGCCCTTGTTGTCGAGCAATATGCGGTCGCAGTTGAGTTCGCTGCGATCAGCTTCGTGGCCGGCTAGTTCTACAATTACAATCTCACCGCTACTGCGCAGCTGCTGGATTTTCTGCGCCAGTTTGGCATTTTTCAGATAGGGCGCCAGGATGCCTTTTGAGCCGGGAGAACGCCAGAACAGCGTGGCAATTTCGCGCAGATCAAGGCTAAATCCGGTGGCAGGGCGGGCGCGCCCAAATGCTTTGCCGACCTCGTCATAGCGCCCGCCTTGTGCCAGCACGCTGGTATGCGTACCCGCATAGGCAGAAAACACCACGCCGCTGTGATAGTGGTAGCCGCGCAGCTCGGCGAGGTCAATATTGATTTTTGCACTGCCCTTGAGCTCATTTTCGATGGCGCGCAATTGTTCCAGGGCCTGGGTGATTTCCAGGCTGCTGGGTAGAATGCGGAAGGCTTCGTCCAACACCTCTACTCCACCATAGAGCGTGGGCAGTGCGATAAATGCGGCACGGGTTGCCTCGTCCATGCCGTGGGTCAAATCACGAATGGCCGGGGTGTCTTTAGCCTGTAGCGCCTGGAACAAGGCAGCTTCTTTCTCTGCGGGAACGTGCCCGTAAGCCATTAGTCCACCAAATACGCCGACATGACCAATATCCAGATAGAGATCACTGACGCCAGCGAGAGTCAATGCATCCAGCATCAGTCGCTGGATTTCAACGTCCGCCTCGTAACCGCTGTGGCCGTACAGTTCGGCACCTACTTGCAGTAATTCGCGCGAGCGATTCATGCCCTCAGGCAAGGTGTGCACAACCACACCGGCGTAACACAAGCGCGTCACGCCCTGATGATTGAGCAGGTGTGCGTCAATGCGCGCGACTTGCGGTGTGATGTCGGCACGTAAACCCATCATGCGTCCGGACAGTTGATCCACCAGCTTGAAGGTGCGCGTGTCGAGGTCGCTGCCGGTACCGGTGAGCAGGGATTCCAGATACTCCAGCATGGGCGGAGTAACCAGTTCATAGCCGTGGGTGCGGAACAAGTTAAGTGTGCTGAGGCGCAGGTATTCGAGTCGCCAGGCGACTGGCGGCAGGAGGTCTTCGATATATTCAGGTAATAGCCAGTTATGCATGAGAGTGAGATGCAAGCAGGATTAACAAACCGCTGAGCATAGACGCGAGCCCGGCGAAGCGCAACTGGCTATCATTTAGGATGATCATTTTTCGAAACGCTTCACGCCATAAACTGGGCGCCACTAACGGCAGCAGACCTTCCAGCACCAGCATCAGTGCAATGGCAGCGAGGAGGTTGCCACCGTTCATCGCCTATTTTCCCGCATTGGGTGATTTCATGTACTTAAAGAAGGCGTTATTCGGCTCAAGTACCAGCACGTCACTTTTGCTCTTGAAGCTCTGGCGGTACGCATCCATGCTGCGATAAAAGGCGTAAAACTCGGGATTCTTCGAGTAGGCGGTGGCATAGATGGTACTGGCCTTGGCATCGCCCTCGCCCTTGAGGGTTTGGGCGTCGCGGTAGGCATTGGCGATAATCACCTGGCGCTGGCGGTCAGCGTCGGCCTTGATTTTCTCGGCCTCTGCGGAACCGGTGGAGCGCAGTTCGTTAGCCACGCGTTTGCGTTCAGCTTCCATGCGCCGGTATACCGATTCACTGACTTCAGGCGCAAGGTTCACATGTTTGAGACGCACGTCCAGCACTTGCACGCCGATATTGCGCGCATCCTGGTCAGCTTTTTGACGCAGCGTGTTCATGATCTGATCACGCTCACCCGATACCACGTCGTGCACAGTGCTTTTGCCGAACGCGGCACGCAGTCCATCGTTGATGGTTTGCTGCAGGCGCGTCTTGGCACGGGTTTCGTCGCCACCGACGCTGACGTAATATTGTCGGACATCAATAATGCGCCATTTGGCAAAGTAATCCACCAGCACGTTTTTCTTTTCCGAAGTAATGAAACGATCCGGTTCGGATGGATCCAGGGTTAACACGCGGGTATCGAAATAACGCACGTTCTGTATCAGCGGCAGCTTGAAATACAGTCCAGGCTGTTTATGTATGGCGACGACTTCACCCAACTGGAAAACCATCGCATTCTGGCGCTGATCCACGGTATACATGGACGTGCTGGCGAGTATCAGGAGGCCCAGAACAGCCACGATCAGGATATTGAAATGTTTCATGGCCGATCCTCCCGATCACGGCTGCGGAAGGTATCGCGTGAGTGACTGTCGTCCTGAGTGGCGGGTGCCGGATTGGGTTTGGGTGTGGCGTCCAGCATGACCGGTGGCGGCGGTGTGCCTTGACCGGACATGTTCATCAGCTTGTCGAGAGGCAGATAAAGCAGGTTATTACCGCCTTTGCTGCTGTCCACGAGTACCTTGGTGGTATTCGACAACACCTGCTGCATCATGTCCTGATACATGCGTTCACGTGTTACCGCCGGTGCTTTGTTATATTCAACCAATATCTGTTTGAAACGGCTGGCATCGCCTTCGGCATTGGCAATGACCGACTGCTGGTAGCCGGCAGCCTCTTCCGCCAAGCGGGCAGCCATGCCGCGTGCTTTGGGAATGACATCGTTGGCATAGGCCTGGCCTTCGCTCTTCAGGCGCTCGCGATCCTGTCCGGCTTTTACTGCGTCATCGAATGCGCCTTGCACTTCCTGTGGAGGCTGCGCATTCTGCAGGGTGACTCTGCTGATACTGATGCCTGTCTTGTAGCGATCGAGCGCGTCCTGGATCTGCTTGGTGGCGCGGGCTGCGACATCGGCGCGGCCCTCGTAGAGTACATAATCCATCTTGCTCTTGCCTACGATTTCGCTCATCACGCTCTCGGCAACCTGGCGCACGGCGTCATCCGGGGAGCGGTTGTTGAACAGGTAATCTTCCGGGTCTTTCAGGGTATATTGCACGGCAAACTGGATGTCGATGATGTTTTCGTCATCGGTGAGCATCAGCGACTCTTTCAACATCTTGCTTTTGACGTTATTACGATAGCCGACTTCCACGGTACGTACCTGCTCGATATTCACCACCTGAACGCTCTCAATCGGCCACGGCAAATGCCAGTTGGGGCCAGGCTGGGTAGTTTCGATAAATTTGCCGAAGCGCAATACCACGCCACGCTCGCCGGTATCCACAATGTAAAATCCGCTGGCCAGCCACACTGCGACAATGATTGCTGCCATAATGCCCAAGCCGGCGGCGCCAAAGCCATTCGAGCCAGGCGCACCGCCGGGAGTTTTTTTGCCGCCAAACAAGCCTTTGAGCTTATCGGTAAATCGACGCCAAAGCTCATCCAGATCCGGCGGTCCTTCGTTTTTTTTGCCCCACTGCGGGTCGTTCCAAGCCATGGTTTTAGTCCAGTTCTGGATGATATTCGTTGTTGATGATGGCGGTGCTCAATTGCGGGGCTGCAGGCTCGTGGTGATGCTGCGACATTTGCGTCAGCACATCACGCAATGCGGTAATGCCTGCACCGGTTTTGGCGCTCACTCTGATGCGTGTAATCTTACCATACTCATCTTGCTCGACGCCGGGTTCTATTGTCCCAAGGTCAATCTTGTTCATTACCAGAATTTGCGGCACGTGCAATGCGCCGATTTCCGCCAGCACCTTGTTGACCTCGGCGATCTGTTTGTCGCGATTCGGATTGCTGGCATCCACCACATGCAGAAGCAGGTCGGCCTGGATGGTTTCTTCCAGCGTGGCACGAAAACTCTCCACCAAAGTATGCGGCAGGCGGGTGATGAAACCGACCGTGTCGGAAACCACTATTTCGCCCGCATTCGGTAGGTACAGCTGGCGTGTCGTGGTATCGAGGGTAGCAAACAGTTGGTCGGCGGCATAACTGCCAGCGTTGGTGAGCGTGTTGAATAGGGTGGATTTTCCCGTATTGGTGTAACCCACGAGCGACACTGACATGACCCGGCCCCGGCTACGTGCACGGCGCTGCACAGTGCGCTGGCGGTGTTGCTTGACCAGCCGGTCTTTTAATAGTTTGACGCGCTTGCCGATCAGGCGGCGGTCGGTTTCCAGCTGGGTTTCACCCGGGCCACGCAGGCCGACGCCGCCTTTCTGGCGTTCCAGGTGAGTCCAGCCACGTACCAGGCGCGTGGAAATATGCCCAAGCTGGGCGAGCTCGATTTGCAACTGGCCTTCGGCACTTTGCGCGCGGCGCGCAAAAATATCCAGAATCAGGCTGGTCCGGTCCACTACCCGGCACTGCAATATCTTTTCCAGATTGCGTTCCTGGGCAGGGGACAATGCATGGTTGAAGATCACGACACCTGCTTCGGTGCTCTGCACCATGGCGGCAATTTCTTCCACTTTTCCGCTGCCGGCGAATAGTGCTGCATCGGGCCGGGCACGGCGTCCTTCGACCAGGCCCGCCACTTCAAGCTGAGCACTTTCAGCCAGACGATGCAGTTCTTCTACGCTATCGGCGTAATCCGGTTCGCCAAAATCCAGGCTGGCCAGCACCACACGCTCGCTACCGGCATGACGTTCAAACATGGAAATACACCACAATAGTTTTATCCAAGCAGCATGCTAGAGGACGCGTCTGGCGACAGTCTGGTAAGCAGAAATTATTCAGCGCCTTGATCCGGACGAAGGTTGACCGCGCGAGCCGGAACGACGGTGGAAATGGCGTGTTTGTATACCATCTGCGTTACCGCGTTTTTGAGCAGGACGACGTATTGGTCAAACGACTCGACATGCCCCTGTAATTTGATGCCGTTCACCAGGTAGATGGAAACAGGTACGTGTTCCTTACGTAACACGTTGAGAAAGGGATCCTGCAACAATTGACCCTTGGATATGCTCATTTTTATGTACTCCCAAGCTTATTGGATATTAGTTGATTATGCGGTCAAGCTGCGTATCGGGCAAATAGGAGAAAATGCTGATATGCAGTTCATGCCGTCGGTGTATCGAATTGCGGACGCCCGAAGTGGTAACCCTGCCCCCAATTGACGCCCATTTCACGCAGGAGTTCCGCGGTCTCGGCGTCCTCGATGTTTTCTGCAATGGTGGTAATGCCCTGTTTGCGAGACAGGTCGACGATACTTTGTATCATGTCGCGAATTTTCAAGTTATGACGCAAATTGGCAATCATCCAGCCTTCGATTTTCAGGAAGCTGACCGGGAGCTTGGCCAAATACAGAAACGAGGAATAACCGCTGCCGAAATCGTCCAGCGCCAGACGAAAGCCGGAATCGAGCAACGGCTGGATTTCGCGCATCAGGAGATCGAAGTTGGCGATGTACTGGCGCTCGGTAATTTCGAAGACCAGCGGTTTGACCGAATCCATCGTTACTGCGCAACTACTGCAAATCTGCTGGGTGAGTTCGAGTAGTTGTTTGACCAAATCGCCGCGTGCCAGGAATTGTGGTGACAAGTTAATGAAATGGGCGAAATCCGGCGTTGCACCCGCATCCAGACGAGCGGCGCAACGCATGATGGCCTGGCGGGTAATGCTTTGATCCACCAGATGGATCAGGTGCAACCCTTCGGCAGCCTCAATGAATTCAGCGGCTGGTGCGGCACGCCCGGTTCTGCCGATCAGGCGTGCGAGTGCTTCGTCTGCGACCGGTGCGCCGGTAGAGAGATCTACCATGATCTGATAGGCCGTGACAATGCGTTTGTCCTGTAATGCAGATTGCAGCTCTCCGGCATGCCAAAGTAGTCCGCGCTGCGCCGTCTGGTGTAAAACCACGCGGTCACGTCCTCCATTCTTGGCTTCATACAAGGCACTGTCGGCCTCGGCTAGAATACGGGCGATATTTTTCTCGCCGCCCTGATAGACGCTAACACCGGCACTCAAAGTAAGATCCAGGCTGCCATGCGGTGTTGCTATCGGGTGTAGCGCATAGGCCTGGCGCAGTCTGTCTATCACCGCAAACGCCTGTGGGCCGTCCACCTTATGCAAGTAGATGAAGAATTCTTCGCCACCCCAGCGAGCAATCCAGTCGCCATCGCGCATCTGCCCCAGCAATATGGTGGCCGCCTGGCGCAGAACAGTGTCACCGGTTTCATGACCGTAATGATCATTCACCAGTTTGAATCGATCCAGATCACAAATTGCGATAGCGAAAGTTTCACCGCTACGTTGGGAACGTGCAAACTCTTCAGCTAGCCGGGTTTCTGCGGCGCGCCGGTTAGGCAAGCCAGTAAGCAGATCGGAGAGCGCCAGCGCCTTGAGTTCTTCACTCTGCCGTTTTTGCAGCAAAAACTGCCCAAACCATGCGGCGAGTAATTCGACAAATGCGATATCGTCTTCTGAACACGTTGTCGTCAGCACTGTGCGACGCATGAATGACAAGGTGCCGTAGAGATGCTCGCCTACCCATATTGGGGTGCCGATATACACATTAAAGCCCAATTGGGTGTGCAGTGCATGTTCACGGTAGTGTGCATCCTGACTCAGATCAGGGAGGCACAGGCTGCTCTGGGTAATTGCCACCGCATGAGAAATCGAATCATGTAATGCGATTTGCCAGGGAGTTTGGAATATTCCGGTCGCATCGAACAGGTAACTCAGCGTGTAATGGTCGTCGACCTCACCGACCAGCGCGGTTTCCATGTTCATCGCCGCGGTTGCAGCCTCGAGCATGGCGTCAATTTTTTGTATCTCGTCCAGGGTGCGGTCTGTGGCTAGACGCCACAATGCGCGTAGACGATCCTGCAGATTTGTTGGGGTGTTGGAGAGGCCCAAATCAGACTTTCCGGATAATTGGTTTTTCATCAGGATTTATTTCCCGGATAGCCTATTTGTGTGGGTAATACACCCCCGTAGATCGGGCGCTTCGCTTCCAGTCTAGCCAACATTTCCAAAAAGAACTATAGGCATTATTCTTGCTCTATTTGCGCGTTGCGCAGACGCGCTGCGGCGGTTTCTGGGCTGATTGTATTGACAAATAATCCTGAGCCCAGTTCAAAGCCGGTGGGGATCGAGGTGCGTGGGCAGATTTCCAGATGCCAGTGGTAGCTGGCGGCGTGTTCGGCGGAATGTTCATCATGCGGCACGGCGTGCAGGAAGTAGTTGTACTGGGCGCCGCCGATGACTGCGTCGAGGCGTGCCATGGTGCGTTTGAGCACGTTGGCGAGATCGGCCAGATCGTCGGTGCTGATGGCCAGAAAATCTGATTGGTGCACGAGAGGCAGGATGTGTACTTCCCATTCGAAGCGGCTGGCGAATGGTTTGATAGCGATGAATTTTTCCCCGCGTTCCACCACGTATTGGCCCACGTCGATTTTGCGCCGGATTTCGCCTGAATTACGATCGTAAATGGTGGCTTCAAAAGTAAGCGCTTCGTCAATCAGCGCGCAGAAAATGCAGTGATGGTGTTTGCGGAAGTACTCGCGGCTATTGTCCACCTCGGCCTGCACGTTCTCCGGCACCACCGGCATGGCAATCACCTGGCTGTGGGTGTGCGGGATGGAGGCGCCTGCTGCGGGTCCAAAATTTTTGAATACCAGCACATATTTGAGTCGTTCGTCCGAGGCGTAAATTTGCGCCATGCGGTCCCGATAGGCACCAAACAGCATGGCCAGGTGGGCGCTGCTCATGTCATGCAGGGCGGTACCGTGTTCATAGTGGTCGATAATGACCTCGTGGCGGCCATAGCCGTCGATGGTCTGCTGCAGGCCGAAGCTGAAATTGGTCTGGGTACGGTCATCACCCAGCACCGGGTAGAGGTTTTCCACGATGCGGATGTGCCAGTCACCAGTGGCCGGGTAGGTGAGGATTTCTGGCGGCGTCTTGTCTTCGTTACCGCGGCAGAACGGACAGGTTTCCACGTGTTTGCGCGTGTCGCGCGGCGCCAGATCCTCGGCTTTTTTTGGGCGCATGCTGCGTGCTGTGGCAACCAGCACCGATTCGCTGGGGACGATAGGGTTGATGCGGATTTCGCGGATTTCGTTTGATTCGCTCATATTGTTTCCTGCATTATTTTGAAAGCAAAGAATCCTGGTTTAGCCATGACTTTAATTGCTGTTCAAGTATTTAATGTCGTTCTACAAATTAGTCTTTTTTGCGCTGTTTTCCGTATAGCTTGCGTCCTACCATACGCTTGCGGTGCGCCTGGCGTTCTTCGTTCTCGGTGAGCGGCGCGGGTTTCCTGCCGGCAAACGGGTTTGCGCCCACGTTGAACTGCACGCGCAGGGGCGTGCCTTCCAGCTTGAACGCCTGGCGGAAGGTTTTTTCCAGATAGCGCTTATAGCTGGCACTGATTTTATCCAGCGCGCTGCCGTGCACCACGATTAGCGGCGGGTTCATGCCACCCTGGTGAGCATAGCGCGGTTTGGGGCGGAACGGGCCGGACTTGGGCGGCTGGTGTGCGATGACGGCATCCATCAGGATGCGGGTGAGCTGGGGCGTGGGCATCTTGGCCATGGCGGCGGCATAGGCCACGTCTACCGAGCCGATCAGACCGCCCACGCCATTTCCTTTGAGCGCCGAGATGTAATGGAATTTGGCAAACTCGAGAAATTGCAGCTTGCGCGAAATCTCGCGTTTGACGGTGTCGCGTTTATAGTCGTCGAGGTCATCCCATTTATTCACCGCCACCACCAGCGCGCGCCCGGTCTCCAGGATAAATCCGGCCATGTGCGCGTCCTGCTCGGAGATGTCGGTCTGCGCGTCCAGCACCAGCACCACCACGTTGGCGTCCTCGATGGCCTGCAGGGTCTTGACCACGGAGAACTTTTCAATGGCTTCGAAAATCTTGCCGCGGCGGCGTACCCCGGCGGTATCGATCAGGGTGTATTTTTTGCCGGCGCGCTCGAAATCGATGTAGATGCTGTCGCGCGTGGTGCCGGGCTGGTCGAAGGCGATGACCCGCTCTTCACCGAGGAGCGTATTGACCAGAGTGGACTTGCCCACGTTGGGGCGGCCAACGATGGCGATTTTCGGGTGTTTGTCGGACTCCTCCTCAGCAGCATCAGGGAAATCCTCCAGCGCCAATTCCACCAGTTCCTGTACCCCCTCGCCATGGCTGGCAGAGATGGCCAGTGGGTCACCCAGCGCCAGCTCATGGAATTCGGCAGTCACCACTTCACGGCGCATGCCTTCTGCCTTGTTGACAACCAGATACACCGGGCGCCCGCTCTGGCGCAGGCGGTCGGCGATGATTTTATCCTGTGCGGTGCAACCGGTGCGGACGTCCACCATGAACAGAATGACATCGGCCTCATCCACGGCCTGCAAAGTCTGGCGTGCCATTTCATGCATGATGCCATCCTTGACTACCGGCTCGAAGCCGCCGGTATCTACAACCAGGTAGGGCTTGTCGCCCACTTTGCCATGGCCATAGTGGCGATCACGGGTAAGCCCGGGGATATCCGCAACAATGGCGTCGCGGGTCTTGGTCAGGCGGTTGAACAGGGTGGATTTGCCCACATTGGGACGGCCGACCAGTACGAGAGTGGGTTTCATGTTGTATTCATCGTCGTGTATTGAGCGGCGATGGGTTCCGGTTTATATATTACAAAGCAAGTGCGTAGACATTGCCGTTGGTGGTTTGCACTATGACACCACCACTGCGTGGTTGCGGGCGGCTGATAATGGCGGAGCCGTCGGTGGCGCTGCGCCCGACAAAATGGCCGTCATCCAGTGCCAGCAGGTGTACATATCCCTGCCCATCACCTACCGCCAGATAGTTACCGATCCGGTGTGGTGCCGTGGTGCCGCGCGCGCGCAATTTATCCTGCGTCCATAGGCTCGCGCCATGGGTTTTTTCCAGTGCAACGACTTCGCCCTTGTCATTGGTCACATAGAGATTGCTGTCATCCATGGTGAGGCCGGCCACGCTGGAGAGGTCGCGCGCCCAGTTGAGATTGCCGGTGCGCAGGTCAAAGCAAGCTACGCGTCCCTGGTAGGCCGCGGCGCATACCTGTTTGTCATCGGCGACCGGGGTGCTGGTGACATCGGCAATCCGTTCGATTTCCGATGCGCCTTTGGGAATTGCCACACTGGCTTCCCAGCCTACTGCTCCGGTATCCAGTGCGAGAGCCACCAGCTTGCCGCCGGCGTAACCGGCGAATACGGCGCCACGAGTAATCAGTACACCGGGCTGGCTGCGTAACAACAACGCAGGCAATAAGCGCTCATACATCCACTTACGCGCGCCATCCTTGGCATCCAGCGCATAAATGTGGCCGTCAGCGGTACGTGCCACGACGAAGCCATCGGCAACTTGCGGGACGCCCAATACCTCGCTGGATAACTGTACTTGCCAGCGTGGCTTGCCCTTGCTATCGAATGCCAGTAATTGCCCTTTGGGTGTGCCTACCAGTTCCAGATCGTCGCCAATGCCCACCCCTGCAGACAGTTTGCCGCCGGTTGCAATGCGCCACAAGGTGGCGCCGTTGCCGGCATCAAGCTTGGCCAATTGACCATCGTGTGCGGCCACGTAAATCGCGTCGGTACTCAAACCCGGTGCAAAAGCATAACTGCGCGCCGCACCTATGTTGACTTGCCAACCAGTCTTGAGATTGACTGCGGGCTTGAACTCCACCAGCGGCGTAGGCTTTTCAGCAGGAGAACTGCTGTCGAACCAGTTCATCGGGTTCATGCTGGAACAGCCGGCAAGGGCGGCGACGAGTGCGAATACGCTGAGGCGCGGCACCATGTGGATGAGTTTGTTCATTTGGGTTCCCCGCTGAGGGCGTCGAGTTTGACTTCAATATATTTTCGATACGGGCTTTGCGCGTCGATTTTTCCCAATGCGATCTTGTAACTGGCACGCGCATCGGCAATCTTGTTCTGCTGTACCAGCGCATCGCCCTTGAGATCATTGAACCGGGCGGCGAACGCTTCATTGTAAGGAGCATCCAGCAATTTAAGCGCACCAGCCGGATCTTTCTGTTCCAGCAGCACGGCGGCCAGGCGCAGCACTGCCAATTGTTTGATGCCGTCTTCACTGGTGTGATCGATGACCCAACGCAACTGCGACTCCGCAGTTTTTGTATCCCCGGTCTGGACGCTGCTGCTGGCGGAAATCAGCGCCGCGCGTGACGCATAGGGAGTGCCCGGATATTTGTCGATAATGGTTGCTGCATTATCCTTGATGATTTTAGGCTGGTTTGCCTGCAAACCCAGCTGTAATGCGCCATATATCACGGCAGCCTGGGCAGATTTTTCATGCTGCTGATATCGCCACCATTGCGCGCCTGCAGCGCCGATGATCAGTATGACCAGGCCACCGGTCATCCAGGCACCATAGCGTTTCCACCAGTCTTTGAGCGCGTCGAGTTTTTCCTGTTCTTCCAGATCGAAAGTCATGTTCAGTTCCTTGATTGCAAAAGGTCCGTCGCCTCAGGGAGGCTACAGCGCGTTTGTTCAGTGGTTTCTCGTAATGCTTTCAGGGTAATGAGATTGGCAGCGGCTTCGTCGTCGCCGATAATCAGCGCAAAACGTGCGCCGCTGGCATCGGCTTTTTTCATTTGAGCTTTGAAGCTACCGCCGCCGCAGTGTAACACCACGCTCAACCCGGCTTGGCGCAAGCTATTGGCGACCTGCCAGGCAAACGCCGTAGCGGCATCACCCTGGTGTACGAGGTAGGCGTCGGTCGTGGTAACGGGTGTAGCCACATCGGATTCTTCCAGTAGCGCTAACAGACGCTCTACACCCATTGCGTAACCGCAGGCCGGTGCAGGTTTTCCGCCGATCTGCTCGATCAGGCTGTCGTAACGGCTGCCGGCGCACACCGTGCCCTGGGCACCGAGTTTGTCGGTTATCCACTCGAACACCGTGTAGTTGTAGTAATCCAGCCCGCGCACCAGACGCGGATTGATGCGGTATTCGATGCCATTGCTGCGCAACAGGCCTTGCACGTCCTCGAAGTGTTTGATGGCGTCCGTGTCGAGGTCATCCATCAGGCGCGGCGCGGATTCGACCAGTGCGAGCATGGCCGGGTTTTTGGTGTCTAAAATCCGCAGCGGATTGCTATGCAGACGGCGCCTGGCATCCGCATCAAGTTGATCCTGGTGTGTTTCGAAATGGGCGATCAGGCGGTCACGATGACGGGCACGGCTGGCAGCATTGCCGAGCGTGTTCAACTCCAGCGTAATGCCGGTCAGGCCGAGGCGTCGCCACAGATCTGCGGTCATCACAATGTGCTCAGCGTCGATGTCCGGACCTGCGAAACCGAGTGCTTCGACGCCGACCTGGTGAAATTGCCGGTAGCGGCCCTTTTGCGGGCGTTCGTGACGGAACATGGGTCCGGCGTACCACAGTCGCTGTGGTGCGTTATATAGCAGGTTATGCTCGATCACGGCGCGTACGCAAGCGGCAGTGCCTTCCGGGCGCAACGCGAGATGTTCGCCATTCAAGACGTCCTCAAACGCGTACATTTCTTTTTCGACAATGTCGGTGACTTCACCGATGGCGCGTTTGAACAGCGCGCTCTGCTCGACGATGGGCGTACGAATTTCGCGGTAGCCGTATGCGCCGAGCCAATCGCGTATCACGGCTTCAAAGTGCTGCCAGCGTGGGCTGTGTTCGGGCAGGATGTCGTTCATCCCACGTATGGCCTGGATAGTGTTACTCATTTTTAAATTCGTTTCTTTTGCGACAGAACGTTGAGAACATTCCTTGGTATTTCCCTGTGCTCTGTGACAAATTATTTTAGGCAATGGCAATCGGTATGGTTTTGAGTTTGCTGCTTATTTGGCCGCCAGAATAATGGCTTTGTACATAGTCTTCTACAATCCGCTGAAATTCCTCGGCGATGCGCTCGCCTTTCAGCGTCACGGTTTTTTGGCCATCCACATATACCGGGGCGACCGGAACTTCGCCGGTACCGGGCAGGGAAATGCCGATGTTGGCATGCTTGGATTCACCCGGCCCGTTTACCACGCAACCCATTACCGCCACGCGCATATCTTCTACACCGGGATAGTGGTTGCGCCATACCGGCATCTGGTCGCGCAGGTAACGCTGGATGTCCTGCGCCAGGTGCTGGAACACGGTGCTGGTGGTGCGTCCGCAACCGGGGCAGGCGACTACCATCGGGGTGAACGAACGCAAACCCATGGTTTGCAGAATTTCCTGCGCCACCACGACTTCCTGGGTGCGGTCGCCACCGGGTTCTGGCGTCAGCGAAATACGCAGCGTGTCGCCGATGCCCTCCTGCAGCAGCACCGATAGCGCAGCGGTGGAGGCGACAATACCCTTGGAACCCATGCCTGCCTCGGTCAGGCCCAGGTGCAGCGGGTAATCGCTGCGCGTGGACAGTTCGCGGTAGGTGCTGATCAGATCCTGCACGCCGGACAGCTTGCAGGACAGAATGATGCGGTCGCCGGGCAGGCCGAGTTCCTCGGCCTTACGCGCGGAATCCAGGGCCGAGACAATAAGCGCCTCGCGCATCACCCATTCTGCTTCGCGCGGTTCGGCAAGACCGGCGTTGTCGTCCATCATGCGTGCCAGCAGCGCCTGATCCAGGCTGCCCCAGTTGACGCCAATGCGTACCGGTTTGTCATAGCGGCAGGCGGTTTCTATCATGGCTGCGAACTGTTCGTCGCGTTTGCTGCCTTTGCCTACATTGCCCGGGTTGATGCGGTATTTGGCCAATGCCTCGGCGCAGGCGGGCACACTGGTGAGCAGCTTGTGGCCGTTGAAATGGAAATCACCGATCAGCGGCACGTCGCAGCCGCGCCGGCTCAACAGGTCGCGAATACGCGGCACCGCCTCGGCGGCCTCCTGGGTATTCACGGTGATGCGCACCAGTTCGGAGCCGGCGCGCCATAACGCATAGACCTGCTCGGCGGTTGCTGCAGCATCAGCCGTGTCGGTGTTGGTCATTGACTGCACCACAATCGGCGCATCGCCGCCGACAGCGATATTGCCAATCCATACGGTGCGCGTAGGGTGACGCGAGATGTGAAAATCAAACATTTTTTACTCGATGGTCAGGTGCGCGACTGTTGTTCCGGGGCGCGGCGTGAGGGAAACCGGTTTGCCGTTATAGGTCATGCTGACGTTGGCGGCGTTGCCAATGATTGCGCTAAAGGGCGCTGCACCGGTGAGTTGCGCGGTCTCTCCGGCACGATAGATGCGCGAGGTGAGGCGTCGCTTGCTGGCGTCGGTAATTTGTACCCAGGCATCCTGTTTAAAACTGATCTGGATGTGGCCGCTTCCTTCAGCTTGGGGAGAGATAGGTACAGCAGCGGAAGCTGGCGCTGCGGGCTGCACGGGCATGGGTGTTTCGACAGCAGACGTGACTGGTGCTGGTACAATTTTTGGGGCAGGCGGAGGCGCCAGCGGAGTTGCGATATGAGCTGGAGGAAATATTGCCTTGGGCGCGTCGGCGGCGCGTAGCCATTGATACACCGCCAGCGGTAAAGCAATCACGATGATTAATGCCACCAGGCTGAGTTTGAGCCAGTGCCGTGACAGACTGCCGGTCAGCGCAATTTGTTCATCATGGATGGCGAGAAGTTCAGCTGGATGGGCTGGTGGGGCCTGCATGGCGTCCAGGAACGGTTGCGGATCCAACTGCAGCAGTCGAGCATAGTTGCGTACAAAACCGCGACTGAATATCGGCCCCAGACTGGCGAAATCGTCTTGTTCAATCGCCATGATTTGCTTGGGCGTGAGCTTGAGGCGATAGGCGACATCGTTCACGCTCATGTTCTGTGCCTGGCGTATGGTAGCGAGTTGTGCCCCGACTGACTGTATGGCGCTCTGGCTGGACTGTTCGTCTGCGCTCATTCGTATTGCCCGCTCAACAATAAGTGAGTCTCAGGTGCATCGGGAAAACGCTTGCGCAATTGCAGGCCGTAGCTTGCTTCTGCATTGCGATCCTCCATTTTTCGCATTAGACGCACGCCCAGCCAGAGTGCTGCCGGACTGGGCTGACTGACATCGAAATAACGGGTAAGCAGTGTACGCGATTCTGTATAACGGCCTTGGCGAAAATAAATATCGGCGAGTTGCGACAGTGCTTGCGGCTGATTGGGCTGACGTTTGAGCGCGCGTTCGAAATAGGCTTCGGCGGCCGTCTGGTTACCCGCTTTCAGCGAACACACCCCTGCATTGGTGAGTGCGCGTTCAGGCGAAGGGTAAAGTGGATTGCGTAGCGCCTCATTGAATTGCGCTATGGCGGGTTCGAAACGGTTGCGTGTGCACAGGAACCAGCCGTAATTATTGTGGGTTTCGGATTCGTTCGGCGCCAGTTCGAGAGCGCGGCGAAAGTTGCTTTCGGCAGTTTTGTCTTCATGCAATTCCATGTAGACCAGGCCAAACATATTGTAGGCCGGCGCATAGTTGCTATCGGCGCTGATCGCATCACGTAATTCTTCCAGCGCG
>JANMKH010000471.1:0-2301 GCA_031371965.1 Sulfuriferula sp. | reverse complement strand
GCTTGGTATCTATAGCTGGATTTCCTGCTACAGCCTGGCCTACCGCATCTTTCTGCACTTCAACATTCAAGATCACAGAATCATTGTTGAGTATCTGAGGATTAACCAGCAGACACAGGAAAGCATCCTTAAACGTCACAGTAGGTGGGGAGTTCGCGGTACCCGGCGTAATATAAGGAATCTGCGTGCCTTGCAGGATGACCGCAGGTCTCTGGTTGGAAGTCACCACGCGCGGATTGGAAATAATCTTGCCGCGGTTATCAGCTTCAAGCGCCTGCAACTCAAGGCCGAGCACCGAATTTCCTCCCAAATTGAGAATGGATAATGCGATCTTGCCGGCCGCAGTCGCTCCTGTCAGCGCGGGTAGATCCACATTAAACGGCACTGTGGTGCTGCCTCCCAACCCGCCAGTTGACGCAATAGCCGCAGCATCGTTAGCGGTCGTTGAAACACCATAACCAATGCTATTGGTTTGCCCTCCCGATTTTAGACCCAGACGCGCACCCAACTGACGGCTGAATCCGTCATCCGCCACCACCACACGCGCTTCGATCATCACCTGTTTGGCAGGGATATCGATCAATTTAAGCAATTCGCGTACTTCGTCCTGTTTGCTTGGTGTATCGCTAACTATCAGACTGTTGGTCTGAGGCTCAGACGAAGCGCTGCCGCGCGAGGAAAGTATCCGGCTCACTCCACCAGCTGAGCCAGGTGCTGTGGTTGATGCAGCAGCGGTTGACACTGGGGTTGCCTTGACGCCTTGCGCTTGCGCCGAACACGTCACATCTTCTCCGTTATCGCCGGCTACAGCCGCTAGTCCTTGCAATACCCTCGCAGCCTGATCGGCACGCATATAGTTAAGCTCGTAGCTGCGCACGACCAGCGGCTCCAGTGCCTGGGTAGCCTGGCGCGATTCCAATTCGGCTTTTTCTTTGGCGATCAGCTCATCCTTGGGGGCGATCCAGATCACATTGCCATTGACGCGTTTGTCCAGGCCCTTGCTTTGCATGATGATGTCGAGCGCCTGGTCCCAGGGCACATCTTTCAGGCGCAGGGTAAGGTTGCCATTCACCGTGTCGCTGGTGATGATGTTAAGGCCGGTAAAATCGGCAATCACTTGCAGCACTGAGCGCACCTCAACGTTCTGGAAGTTGAGGGAGAGCTTGTCGCCGGTATATTTGGGCTTGCCGGAGCCGGTTTTACCGGATTCTTCCTGTTTGGCACGCACTTCTATGGTGAACTGGTTGTCGGCCTGATAAGCGGAGTACTCGTAATCGCCTTTGGGCTCCACAATCATGCGCACGTTGCCACCGTTGCTCTGGGTTTCAATAAATTTTACTGGCGTTGCGAAATCATTGACATCAAGACGGCGCTGCAGACTGCGCGGCACGTCAGTATTAAGGAAATCCACAACCAGTTGTTGACCCTGCTTACGAATATCGATGCCGGTGGTGGTGTCGGACAATGTCGCGACGATGCGCCCTTCTCCACTTGACCCCCGGCGAAAATCAATGTCGCGCACACTATGCTTGGCGGCACTTGGCGCGCCTTCTGCGAAACGCGGCGTTTCGTTACTGGTAATCTGATTGTTGGATGCTTGCAGGGTAATGAACAGATCATTACCCTCAATGCGTGTGGTGTATTGGGCAGCCTGGGACAGGTTCATCACCAGGCGAGTACGGTCTCCAGCTTGTACGATATTGATATTACGCAGCGCCCCCTGTCCGACATTGACGGTATTTTTACCAAGACCATTGCTGGCACCGGCCAGATCGAGCACTACACGCGGCGGGTTGTTGATGGCAAAGCCGGCCGGACTGGCTTTAAGGGGCTGCTTTAAACCCACCTTAATCAGGAGCTTGCCCCCTTCCAGCGTGGAATAATCGAGTGACTCTACGCTGTTGGCGTCGCTTCCCGCCGCACGTACTGTCTGCATACCCATGGCCAGCAATATGGCCACGGCGATACATGCAAGTAATTGTTGGTATAAATGAGCCAGTTTGTTTTTCATGGTAGACCTCATATTTACTGTTCCTGCAGGGTAAGGTTGCTTTCGCGCTCTGCCCAGTCGCCTGCGCTGTCCTGCACGATTTCTTTTATTTTCACGGAGGTGTCAGTCACTGCGGTGACCAGGCCGAAATTCTGCCCGACATGGTTGCCGCTATGAACCCGGTAAATAGCGTTGTCCGGGGCTTTAATGATCGCAAAAGCCTGACCTTTTTGCTTAATCACGCCTACCATTTTCAGGCTTTCCAAGGCGTAGGCTTCGAGCGGCTCTTTGGGACGGTTCATATCCGGCTG
>JANMKH010000448.1:0-2247 GCA_031371965.1 Sulfuriferula sp. | reverse complement strand
CCTATCCCTGCGGAAATCCGCACCAGTTTTGCTGAGGCAAACAATCTCGTGCTGCAATCTTTTTCCGAATCCGGCATTCAGGCAGGCAGTCAAGTGACTCCCGATCAATTGGGTGAAGCGATCGAGCAATTCCTGTATGTGTTCGATAAACTGGATAATGAGTATGGTGAAACCGGCCCGCTACCCTATGACGACGTAAGCCAGCTTGGGGATCACGCCATCGGGTTTTTGATGGACTTGGCTTACTGGGCGGAACGATTAAGACTACCCAAATCGAAAATGGACCTGGAAAAAACGGCGCTGGCCGTGGCTCATTGGGTAATCCGCCATGATGGTGAATTGCGCACGCTGGAACCACTCGTCAACAGCCTCGCTGCCAGTGCCAACCTGACGCAGGACGTGCCTACGCTCAAAGCCATGTGTGAAGTAATTGGCGATGTAATCGAACATGCCGCGCCTGCTATCAAAAGCGATCTGGAAAAAAACGATACGGCCCGCCCCTGGCGCATTCTCAATTTCAATTACGCTATTGTTGCCACACGCACCCAAGACAAAGCATTAATGGCAAAAGCCTTCGATACACTGGGACGAAATTTACCCGAGGATTGCCCGGAATTTTTCGAGCAAGGGCTGCAACAGGCCCAAAAAGAAGTATACGGCGCTGAAGTGCGCGAATTGATGCAAGATTACTTTAAACGCTGGGCTACAAGGCATTGAACCATGAAATTCCTGTTTGATTTTTTCCCTATCCTGCTTTTTTTCATTGCTTATAAATTTGGGGGTATATATGTTGCGACGGGCGTTGCCATTGCTGCCAGCTTTATACAAATTGGCTGGGTGATGGCGCGCGGCAAAAAAGTCGAGCCCATGATGTGGATCAGCCTGGCGATTATTGTTGTGTTCGGCGGCGCAACGCTATTGTTGCACAATGAAACCTTCATTAAATGGAAGCCAACTGTGCTCTACTGGCTGTTTGCGGTGGTTTTGTTAGGCGGCTCCTGGTTTTTCAATAAAAACATCATGCGTTCGATGATGGTCAAGCAAATCAGTCTGCCTGACCCGGTATGGAATAAACTTAATCTGAGCTGGGCGGTCTTTTTCATCGTCATGGGTGCAACGAATTTGTATGTAGCGTACAGTTTCTCCACAGATGTATGGGTTGATTTCAAGCTGTTCGGCAGTACCGCCATGATGCTGGTGTTTGTCATTGCACAAAGCCTCATCCTGTCCAAACATATGAATAACGAGGAATAGATAGCGTGTGGTATGCAATCATGAGCGAAGACATCAACGACAGCCTGGCGCAACGCATGGCTGCCCGGCCTGCTCATCTGGAACGCTTAAAAGCGCTGCAGAATGAGGGCCGTTTGCTTTTGGCTGGACCTTTTCCGGCGATCGATAACACCGATCCGGGTTCCGCAGGTTTTTCCGGCAGTTTGATTGTTGCGGAATTTGATTCGCTTGAAGCAGCAAATATTTGGGCTAATGACGATCCCTATGTCATTGCAGGGGTTTACGCTCGAATTATCGTCAAACCATTCAAAAAAGTCCTGCCTGCATGAACACGATTGAACTTATGCGCGACCGCTTAGCCTTAATGCAAGTAGAGCATCTTGATATTGAAGATGAAAGTGCACAACATGCCGGGCATGCAGGGGCTAGAAGTGGGGGTGGGCATTACCGGCTGCATATTGTATCCGCAGCATTTAATGGAAAAACAACCCTAGCACGCCATCGTATGGTATACGATGCGCTAGGTGAGTTAATGCATCATCACATACATGCTTTAAGCATTACTGCGCACACACCAGAAGAACTATAGTCGCCCTGATTAATTTAACTAAAGGATCAACAGATGCTATTGAAAAAAATTACTGCCGCTGCCGTTTGCGTTTTAGGTCTTACCGTACTGACCGGCTGTAATGCAGCTGAAACCCCCGCTAAGCCGGATGCAAAAGTTTCCTCTGCGGCCACTTCCTCCAAACCAGTTGCCATCGTAAATGGCGTAGCTATCCCGCAGAGCCAATATAATCTGCTCAAACAGGACCGCATTCAGCAAGGCCAGCCAGACAACGAACAGACTGCCGCCGCATTGCGAGACAGCCTGATCAACGCCCAGATACTCGCACAGCAAGCCACCAAAATGGGGCTGGATAAAGACCCTACCATGCAGACCCGCTTGGATCTGGTCAAAACGGAAATGCTGGCCAAAGCTTTTCTGGCCAATTACGTAAAAACCCATCCTAT
>JANMKH010000403.1:0-3749 GCA_031371965.1 Sulfuriferula sp. | reverse complement strand
CTCCATTCATTCAAATAGCCCTGCATATTCCAGCAGCAAATCTTCCAGCACCATCTGCGCAGCCAGTGGATGCTGGACGCTGGCACGCGCCGCTTGCAGGCGGCGTTGAAAATCAAGTAGTCTGGATAAGTTAGCACGCCCCGCCATGCCTCGCAATTCCTGCTCATAATCGAGCTGATAATACAAGCGTCCTGCCAGACGCAAGCTGGCCAAGTCATGCACCCACAACTGCAACCAGTACACCATATCTGGCAGAGCTTGTTTGGAGTGATGCTCGGCAATGCGCAGGGTATCTGCGGTATTCATTTTAAGCAGTCCGGCCAGAAATCCGCGCCGCCGTTCCTGATAATCCGCATCCGCCAGTTCGCTGGCCAACAAGGGCGCTCCCCCGGCCTGCGCCAGGCAGACATCGGCTTCACGTATGCCTTGCTGAGTCAACCAGGACTGCGCGGCAGCAGGATTGGGCAGAGCAAAACGAATCTGGTGGCAACGGCTCAGTATGGTTGGCAACAGCCTGCTTGACTGATGACTGACCAGAATCAGCAGGATATTCGGCGGCGGCTCTTCCAGGGTCTTCAACAGCGCATTGGCCGCCGCCGCATTCATGGCTTCTGCCGGATGGATCAGCGCGACACGCAAACCGCCACGATGTGAGCTTAATTGAGCAAATTGCGTCAATTCACGCACCTGCGCCACACTGATATGCTGCCCTGCAGCCGGGCTTTTACGGTCGGCCAGCTCTGCATGCGGCTCGCTTTCCTCAAGCGCAGCAGGCTGCAGCTTCATAAAATCCGGGTGACTATTCTGGCGCAACCAATGGCAGGATGGACAGACGCCACACGCTTCATGCCCATCTGCATGCGGGTTCTCGCACAATACAAGCTGGACCAGCTGTTCTGCCAGCGCCAATTTGCCGATGCCTGCGCGCCCATGGAACAGCAATGCGTGCGGAAGCTGTTTACGCAACAGCAACAAGCGTTGCCAGACCGCATCATTCCATGTGTGCGCGCTCATGATTTAAATAGCTGCAATGATAGGGTCCAGCGCAGCGCGAATTTCATCCAGACTGCGATCAGTCCTGATTATCCGGAATCGCGCTGGATATTGTTCCGCACGATGTAAATACATGGCGCGTACGCGCTCAAAAAAATCCTGCTGCTCTTGCTCGAATCTATCCAGACTGGCATTTGCAGCCAGCCGCTGGGCCGCTACCGAGACTTCCACATCAAACAGGAGCGTCAAATCCGGCTGCAATCCTGCCTGCACCCAATCCTCCAGAATTCGCAATCTGGATTCGGCTATGCCGCGTCCACCGCATTGATAGGCAAAGCTGGCATCGGTAAATCGATCCGAGACGACATAAGCACCCCGCGCCAACGCCGGCAGTATCACTCGATCCAGATGTTCCCGGCGTGCTGCAAACATCAATAGGGCTTCGGTTTCGACATGCATGGGTTCGGCCAGCAATATTTCGCGCAGCTTTTCACCCAGCGGTGTCCCGCCTGGCTCACGCGTAACCACCACTTCAACACCACGTGCACGCAGCTTGTCCGCCAGCCACGACAGATGGCTGGTCTTGCCTGCGCCGTCAATTCCTTCCAACGTGATGAATGGCATACTCAGTTTCCGCTTTTTTGATAGCGCATCACAGCGCGATTGTGCTCTTCGAGATTGTCCGAAAAAACATGGCTGCCGTTGCCCTTGGCAACAAAATATAAAGCCTGGCTGGGCGCCGGATTCAGTGCGGCATGGATCGAATCGAGGCCCGGCATGGCTATCGGCGTGGGGGGCAAACCTGCGCGGGTATAGGTGTTATAAGGCGTATCAGCCAGCAGGTCGCGCTTGTGCAAGTTGCCATCAAAAGTGTCCCCGAGGCCATAGATCACGCTGGGGTCGGTTTGCAAGCGCATCCCGTTGCGCAAGCGGTTGATAAACACGGCAGCAATTAAGGGACGCTCGCTGGCCATACCGGTTTCTTTCTCAATAATGGATGCCATGGTCAGAGCCTGATAGGGATTTTCATAAGGCAACCCAGGCTGGCGTGTCGCCCATTCCTTGGCGAGATGCATCTGCATGGTTTCATAAGCACGACGCAGGATGGAAATGTCACTGTTGCCGGGGTCAATGTAATACTTGGCAGGAAAAAACAGACCCTCGGCGTGTGTTTCGGGAATGTTCAACGCAGTGAGTATCTGTGCCTCGCTCATGTTGGTGGTGTCATGGCGCAGAGCCGGATGGGCATCCAGCGCCTCGCGCATTTGCTGGAAAGTCCAGCCTTCGATAAACACAATCTCGCGCAAACTGACTTCGCCCTGGGTCAGTTTTCTGAGCAATTCTACCGGCGTGGTGGCGCGCCCGAGTGTGTAATGTCCAGCCTTGATTCGCGCAGCATCGCCCAACACTCTTGCCAGCATTCTAAATTGCCAGGCACTGTCAATCACGCCCTGCTGACGCAACTGCTCCGCCACTGCAGTCATGCTGCTGCCAGGCTTAAGCGTAAATTCGACCGGCAATGATTTCAGCGGTAAAGGAGTGCGTGCATACCAGAACAGATAGCCACCCATCACCAGCAATGCGACCAGCAATAAAACCATCAAACGTTTAATCAAAGTCTTGTTCCAGTAGAGTACGTATCATCCGAACATAGGAGTGCGGTTGCCAATGCCGATTCGCAAGTGTACGAATTTGCCAGACGCCGATTACGCTATTACATAACATCACAGCGTCTGCTGAGTACAAATCCTTAAGTTCAAATTCACCTATTTCAGTTTTCAGGTCCAGCCTGGATCCCGCAGCAAGAATGCGTTCGCGAGTCACGCCACAAATGCCGCAGGCCGACAGGTCCGGAGTAAGCAATGTATTGCCGCGCACCATGAACAAATTACTCATCGTGCCACCGATTACTTTATTCGCTGCATCCAGCAGAATACCTTCTGCAATTTTGGCGTCATTCCATTCCCTGCGTGCCAGCACATTTTCCAGCCGGTTAAGATGCTTCACTCCAGCTAACGCGGGCTGCCGCGCAAGGCGCAAATCGCAGACACGGGCAACAATCCCGTGTTCGACATGGTCGCGGGGATAAAGTGGCATCGGGCTGCTGATCGCAATTGTACGTGACGCAATCAAATCGGCAGCAACTGCGTAACCACGCACCCCGCTACCTCGGGTAACAATAATCTTGACCACGCAATCCCGCGTATCCGCGGCGATACAAGCCAAATCCGCTTCCAGTGCTGCCTGCGCAGGCACAGGTAAATCCAGTCGTCCACAATCCGCAACAATTTTCGCATATTGGCGTGCCCATGCCACAACCCTGCCATCGCGCAACAGCAGTGTGCGGAATATGCCGTCGCCATAAGCCAGCCCGCGATCCAGTGCATCCAGCATGCCGGTTTTCACGCCATTCACCAGAATCATCCGGCTAATCCCAGTGCCCGTAGCAAGCCCTTGGCCTTGGCGCGCGTTTCGTTGAGTTCGGCTATCGGATCAGAATCCGCCACGATACCGGCACCCGCCGAGAAGCCGATATGCTCACCTGTCACCATGATGGTACGAATCAGGATATTCAAATCCATGTCTCCATCCCGGTTCAGATAACCCATACTGCCGGTATAGGCATAGCGCGGCGTGGCTTCGAGTTCGCGGATGATTTGCATGGTGCGTACTTTAGGACATCCGGTAATAGTGCCACCTGGAAACAGGGCACGAATGATCTGTACCGGCGTGATCCCGGCGCGCAGCCTGCCTAC
>JANMKH010000355.1:0-9561 GCA_031371965.1 Sulfuriferula sp. | reverse complement strand
GTATCGATATTCCGCGTAGCGCGCGCATCGGACCAGGTTTCTACATCGGCCACTTCAGCGGGATTTTTGTCAGTTCGCACGCAGTCATTGGACGCAACTGCTTTATATCGCAAGGCGTCACCATCGGAGTTGGCGGTTCGGGGGATAAGCGTGGCGTACCGGTGCTGGGTGACAATGTGTATCTCGGCGCCGGGTGCAAATTGTTTGGCCGCATTACCTTGGGCGATGGCGTCAAGGTGGGAGCCAATGCGGTGGTGCATCGCAGCCTGGCGGCTGGTGCCAAAGTCGCCGCGCCGAGTTTTATTTATTTAGGTGATACAGCGTCCTTGCATACAGGCGCAGATGACGCCAGCGAGGGCATGGTGGCAACGATCAAGTCATGCTGCGCTGAAGCGTCCACTTTGACCCAGGAGCATTCCCGCTAAATGGCCGCACGACAAAAATTACTGCTGGTAAGCGCGCGCTGGGATCATCTGGGCGGTCACAGCGGACTGGCTCCCTTGGGCGAGCAGTTGGGTGCGCACTTTGATGTGCAGCGCGTGGTGCCATCATTAGGCGACAAACTCAGGGTCGGTGCGAGACTGGTTATGGGAATATTGCGCGAGCGCCTGCTTGGAGTTCCGAAGAAGCAGGGCTGGAGCCCCTTTTATAACCGTCATGGATTATTGCTTGAAACAGCTGCGCTGCGCATGTTACGGGCACAGCACTTTGACGTGGTTTTTTTTGAGGCGCTGGAGGATCACTTCGATGCCTTTGCGTATGCAGACCAGCGACTGTTTGGCACCAGGATAGTCGGGGTCTCGCATCAGCCACCGGCATGGTGGCGCATGTATGGGTTGGATGGCAATGTGTTTGCCCGGGTGGATCTGGTTATTGCGTTGTCGCGACAGGCGCAGAACTTCCTGCAGGAACAGATAAGGCACGCGAATGTGCATTTCGTGCCCCACGGCGTGGATGTCGATTTTTTCGCCTCCGGCGAGTTGCGTTCACTGCCAGCGGAAGGACCGATTGAGGTGCTGTTTTGCGGGCAATGGCTGCGCGACTTCAAGCAGCTGACCGACACGCTGGCGATGCTGGAATATGCTCCGCAACGCTTTGAGTTTCATCTTGTGGTGCCGAAGTTTGCGCGCAACTTTGACCAGCATTACCGACTGGCACAACACAGCAACGTGCATTGGTATGCCGGTTTGTCGGACGATGAATTGCGTGTGCGATATCGGAGCGCGCACCTGATGTTTCTGCCCTTGATCGATGCCACAGCCAACAATTCGGTGCTGGAAGCGATGTCCTCAGGACTGCCGCTCGTGGTGTCAAAAGTGGGTGGCGTTAGCGATTATGTGGAGGAGGGTAATGGCGTGTTTTTGACTGACACCGGCGGTGAACATGCAGCCGAACGGCTGGTGTGGTGTGCGGAGAATTACGAGGCTTGTCTCGATATGGCGCAACGTGCACGTAAGCGAGCGGTGGGAGCATTGTCCTGGGACGTCGTGGCGGCGCGGGTCGCGGCCTTGGCACAGTCGGTTTGAGTAAGCGTTTAGATAAGGAAAGAAATACTGTGATCAACGCAAATTTTTTCTGGCACGGTCCGGCACTCAGCCTGTACGAGATGGCCTGCCTGTCTTCGTTTGTAAACCACCATTGCAAGGTGCAGCTGCATACCTTCAACAAGGATCTCCAGGTTCCGGAAGGCGTGGAGCTTTGTGATGCGTCCGAGCTTGCCGATGTGGAAGAGGTATTCGCTTACACGCAGGGCGGGCACAAGAATTCCGTTGCGGCCTTCACCGATATTTTCAGATATCGGGTGCTGTCTCGGGAGGCCGGATGGTGGTTTGATACCGATGTATTTTGCCTGAAAGATGCAAGTTTCTATCTGGAGCTCCAGTCTCAATCAAAAGGTATCTTGTTGGGGTTTGAAGAGCCGGGGAAGGTCAATGGCGCCGTTTTTTACGTATCGAATCCCGATCTGGCAAAGGAGCTGGAGAAACGTGCGAATTTGAAAGGAAAGATACTGGATCAATGGGGTGAGATCGGTCCGCAACTGGTGACGCAATTCATTCAGGAATTTCCGGAGCTGGTGACCGTGCTTCCACAGAAGTATTTTTATCCGATCCATTATCTCGAGGTGGCCAGATTTTTTCGCCCGCAGGAATTGGCCGGTTGTCTGGAATCTGCCGAGGAAGCTGTTTGTGTGCATTTGTGGAATGAATTTCTGCGCAGGTGGCATATCCCAAAAAATATCCTGCCATGCGAAGGCAGTTACTTGGGACACCTCTTCTCGGGCATCGATGTTTCAGTGGCAGCTTCGGCCACCTTGCCCAATGACTCATTTGAAGCACTTTTGCACAATGGCCAAATCGGCAGGGTGGGGATAAAAGCATTGAATTCAATTCGGGCAATCAAGCGATTTAAAGAGTCAGCTCTGGGGAGATAGGCAATGAAATGGAATGGATTCTTGATATGGAAATTTTTGGGTTGAAGACATGAACACATCCACGATTCCTGCTTTTGCAACGCCGCAAGAAAGCGCCTCGGATGTGTGGCTGAGCCGGCTTTTCATGATCGGCTTGCTGGTGCTGCCGTTGCAGTTCATTCAGGTCGGGATGGCGCAACCGGCGCATCTGTGGGCAATTCTGGTGATCGGCGTGATGGTTTACGTCGGAGCGTTGCGAGTCAATGGTCTGGAAATAGGCGTGTTTCTGTTTTTTATTGCGATTGCGTTGGTTGATACCATATTTTCGCATTATTTTCGCATTAAGGCATTAGAGCAGATCATAAAATTCGTCGCAGTCTACCCGGCGTTCTATCTGATTGGAAGAATGTACGGGGCGAAATATTTTAATAAAAGCCTGCCTTACGGCTATGTTTTTGTATTCATATTTATTGCGGTGCAATTTCTTATCCAGTTCTTTCGGGTGCCAGTGGTATACGAGGCGGTCGGTTTTATGCAAAACGCTATCCATGGCACATTCAAGGAAAGAAACTGGTTCGCTGTCTATGTTTTTTTCCTCGTTTATTTGCTGTTTTTGAGATCCGATTTTAACCTGCCTTCTTTAGCGAAATTCTTCGGCGCCAGCATATTGATTGCCTTGTTGAGCGAATCTAAAACGGTGCTGATTGCTTGCGGCATCGCTTTCATGTTGCAGCATCGGGGACATTACTGGCTGAAAATTCTTGCGATTACAGCAGGCGCCGCCTTTTACATGCAGCATTTTGGCTGGGAATTATCGGGAGACCTGTTGCGTGTACGACTTCAGGATGAACGCGGGCTCGCTTTTGAACAAGGCATAAAACTGATTGGTGAAAACTGGACCGGATATGGGTTCGGTTTTGTCGAAGGATACTTTTCACAATTGTGGTTTACCGTCATGGGCCTGGGATTGGGCACGAATTCTTTTTTCTCTTCACCTCTGGATTTCATGGTGATTGCCGGGTTTGCCGGACTGGCATTCTGGCTGGTGTTTTTTGCAGGCGCTGGCCTTTCATCGGTTTTCCTGCTGGCGCCAGTGGCAGCATGGTCGTTGGTGAATCCATTGCACCAGTCTGAGATTGTTTATCTATTTGTCGGTTTTCTGGTGTCGTGGGGTCTGGAACGACGTAAAGCGGCCATTGCGAAATGAGGAGTCTATGGCAGTGGCTGCATGGATGGCTTGCGCCGATACCGATGTGTTATTTACAGGCAGGATGATTTGACATGAAGTTCTCTCTTGTAATGGCGACGCTAGGACGCAGTGTGGAGATCGAACGTCTGTTCAACTCGCTCGTGAATCAGACATATAAAAACTTCGAAGTGATCGTCGTTGATCAGAATGAGGATGACCGGGTGGCGAAACTGGTGGAACAATTCCGCGATCGCCTTGAGTTCGTTTATGTGTATTCGGAAAAGGGCCTTTCACGTGCAAGGAATGTTGGCCTGAATCATATTCACGGCGATCTGGTTGCATTTCCGGACGACGATTGCTGGTATCACCCGGATGTGCTGGCCCATGTGGCTGGCAGATTTGCCGCCGATCCGTCGCTGCGCGGTCTGACAGGCTGCAGTGTGGATGAGCGGGGCAGTCCGTCGCAGGGGCGCTGGGCGACCAAGCCTTTGCGGGTGGACCGCTACCGGGTATGGACTTGCGCGACGTCCTACACCATTTTTCTGCATCGTGAGGCGGTCGATCTGGCGGGGCGGTTTGACGAGAGCCTTGGCGTCGGTTCCGGTTCTCGCTGGGGTGCTGGTGAGGAAGTGAATTATCTGCTCAAGGTGATCGGTGGCGGCGTGCCGGTTGAATACGACCCGGCGCTGCAGCTATACCACCCCGAGCCGCTCCAGCAAATGGACGACGAAGCCTATGCACGTACCCGACTCTACAATCGTGGGTTTGGCCGCGTGCTCAGGTTGAACGATTTTGCGGCTTACTTCGTGCTCTATCTGATCGCACGGCCACTGGCCGGCGCGGCGCTGGCCAGTCTCCGATTCGATTTTGGGCGTGCCCGCTATTACTGGATTGCCGCCAGCCAGCGCTATCTTGGCTGGCAAGATAGCGTAACCGCGCAGGGAGAGATGGCATGACCGCACATGCCTCCTATCCGGTTTATGCTGATTTGCGCTGGCCGCGCATGACCGGCATCGCCAAAGTACAGGCGGCGTGTTGCGCTGCTGCGCCGCCGCATGTTCGCCTGATCGATCTGCAGCTGGGGGGCAGCCTGGGTAGCCCGGTGGCGCCGCTGACATTGACACGTGCGCTGCAGCGTATGCGCGATGGCGTGTTCTGGAACCCTGGATTCCTGCCACCCTTATGGGCGCGTATACCCTCAATCGTCACTGTGCACGATTTGACGCATCGCTTATTTTATAGCCGCCTGCACCGCGCCTATTACGATGTCGTGCTGAAACTGCTTTACCGCAACTGCGCTGCGATTATCTGCGTGTCGGAATACACCCGCGACACCTTCCTGTCCTGGTCGAAAATGGCGCCGCACAAAGTACATGTGGTTTTGAACGGGGTTTGCCCGGATTACGCGGCCAACACCGAAACATTGGGGCTGCGCTATCCTTACGTGCTCTATCCGGGCAATCACCGTTCATACAAGAATCTGGCGCGACTGCTGGAGGCGTACGCCCGCTCACAGCTGCCGCAGAATGGCATTCATCTTGTATTGACTGGAAATATCCACGCCGCTTTGCAATCCCAGGCGGTGGCCTTGGGAATCGCCGATCGAGTGCATTTTTGCGGCTGGCTGGATGTCCCGGATCTGCCGAAACTCTACCGGGGTGCCTTGGCCGTTGCCTACATTTCTTTATACGAAGGATTCGGCTTGCCCATCGTCGAGGCCATGGCGTCGGGCGTACCGGTCATGACTTCCAATATCTCCTCGATGCCTGAGATCGCCGGCGATGCCGCGCTGCTCGTCGATCCCTATTCGATAGCGGGAATCACTGATGGGCTGAATACCATCGCGCTGGACGAAACTGCACGTCTCCAGCTGATCGCGCGCGGCGCTGTACGCGTCGCCGAATTTGACTGGAAAAACTCGGCCGCGCGTCTGTGGGGCATCATCGATTCAGTTGCAGACGCGGGTATCAGACCATGAAATTTTCTCTGGTAATGGCGACGCTGGGACGTAGTGTGGAAATTGAACGTTTGTTCAATTCGCTTTCGAATCAGACGTATAAAAACTTCGAGGTGATCGTGGTAGATCAGAACGAGGATGACCGGGTGGTGAAGCTGGTGGATCAATTCCGCGATCGTCTCGAGTTTGTCTATCTGCGTTCGGAAAAAGGTCTGTCACGTGCAAGGAACGTTGGCCTGAAACATGTTCACGGTGATTTGGTCGCATTTCCCGACGACGACTGCTGGTACAAACCGGATGTGCTGAAGTTTGTAGTGAATCAGTTTCAGGCGAACGCCAGGCTGTGTGGTTTGACTGGGTGCAGCGTGGATGGAAATGGCGTGTCGTCGCAGGGGCGGTGGTCGGATCAGATATTAACAGTGGACAGATATAACGTCTGGACTTGTGCCACGTCTTACACCATCTTCCTGCGCGCCGATGCCGTGAATCGTGCAGGGCAGTTCAATGAAGCGCTGGGGGTTGGTTCCGGCACGCGCTGGGGCGCCGGTGAAGAAGTGAATTTCCTGCTACGCGTAATTCAATCGCCAATGCATGTACGTTATGACCCGAACCTGCGGATATTCCATCCCGAGCCTTTGATGGAAATGGACGACAAGGCGTTTACACGAGCACGCTTGTATAACCGCGGGTTCGGGCGAGTTCTGGGCTTGGCTAGTTATCCATCGCATTTCGTTTTTTATCTGATCTTCAGGTCGATCGCAGGAGGGATGGTGTCTTTGCTCAAGATGGATTACAAGCGTGCCAAATATTACTGGATTGCGGCTTCCCAGCGCTTTCTTGGCTGGATTGATTGAGGCCCGGGAGAATGGTTAACCCATCTTCTGAGAAGCGTCTGAGTGTTTATTCGGACATGCGCTGGCCCCTCAAGACCGGTATCGGCAATGTCATGGCTGCGATGGTAGAGCGCAAACCTTCCCGCATGAATCTGGTTGGCCTTGAGGTGAAGGGAACTATTGGCAGCCCATTTTCGCCATTTGCCGTAGGCCAAGCCTTAAGGCGTTCAGCAGCAGATCGCGACGGCGTGTACTGGAGCGCCGGATTTGTACCACCGGCCATGATGCGTATTCCCAGTGTCGTGACCGTGCATGACCTGACCCATTTGCGCTTTTATAGCCGCTTTCATGCGGCCTATTACAATCACTATCTCAAGCCCTTGTATCGGCAGTGTAGCGCCATCGTTTGTGTTTCCGATTACACCCGCCGGGAATTTCTTGACTGGTCGGGCATGCCCGCGGACAAGGTGTTGGTTGTATATAACAGTGTGGATCGGATTTATCTGGAAAACCAGGAATCGGCCCAGATGCCGTATCGCTATATTCTGTATCCGGGTAATCATCGCAGTTACAAAAATCTGGACCGATTGATATCCGCCTATGCGGCTTCTGTGTTGCCGCAACAGGATATTCATTTGGCGCTGACCGGTCATGCCAATCAGGCATTGGTCGAGCATGCCCGCCGCGCGGGAGTGGAATCGAGGTTGCATTTTCTTGGGCGGGTCAATGACGAGGACTTGCCGAAGCTATATAAAGGCGCCTTGTTCGTTGCCTTCGTTTCGCTATACGAGGGTTTCGGGCTGCCGATAGTGGAAGCGATGGCCTCGGGGGTGCCGGTGTTGACGTCGAACGTCTCGGCCATGCCGGAAGTGGCGGGAAACGCTGCCCTGATTGTCGATCCCTATTCAATAGAAGCTATTGCCGCAGGTCTGAATAGTTTGGCGAGCGATGATGCGCTACGCCAGGAATTGGTGGGCAAGGGGCGGGAACAGGTAGCGCGTTTCGACTGGGACCGTTCGGCACAGGAGCTCTGGGGTATTGTTGATCGCGTTTATGGAGCGGCATGAGGCCACGAATAAGTATGATTCCATCCAGACTAAGCTCGGCAATACGCTATCTCAACTGGGCATACCTTCCCTATAAATGGAGAGTCTCGAAAGGTGAGTGTCCGCTTTGCAAGCAAAGCATCTTCTTGTCATTAAGGCAGGATCCTTTTATGACAAGGTGCCTGAAATGCAGGACGAACATTACGAATCTTTCTCTGATACCCGCGATTAAAAAACATTTTAAAGAACCCTATTCAGGCAAGTCCGCATATGAACTTTCCAGCTATGGATGCACGCTTACCTGGTTAAAAGCGAATTGGCCGACTGTTGTTGCCAGTGAGTTTCTCCCGGAAGAAAAATTGGGAACTGTCATTGATGGTGTCTTGAACCAGGATGTACAGAAGCTAACTTTTGAGAATGAAAGTTTTGATTTGGTCAGCTCAAATCAAGTCTTTGAACATGTTCCAGACGATATACAGGGATACGCTGAGTGTTTTCGTGTTCTGCGCAAGGGCGGCGCGCTTATTTTTAGCGTGCCTCTCTATGAGATTGACCACACCGAAAGGATCGCTTTCCTCAATGAAGGCAATGTCATTTTTATTGGAGAACCCGAATACCACGATAGCAGATTGGATGGTGCAAAATCAGCCCCGGTTTTTTGGCGTCACTCTTTAAACGATATTGCAGACCGAGTTAAATCCGCCGGGTTCGTGAAGGTTGATTTAATTGATATCTTTATTGCGAGCTCGCAGCACATTCCTTCTAAAGTCGTTTGCGCACTGAAATGATCTCTGTCTCCAGGCAAAACCAAACCGACGAATGGCAGCACAGTGCATTCGTTTTGAAGGAGAAATTAAAGTGGCCATGAATTACTTGGGCGTTTTTAATCCGGTGATTGTTAACTTTCGTACGCCCGATCTCACGCTGAAGTGTGTTGAGTCGATTGTGCGGTTGGGTATCGCCGCCCCGGAAGAAATCGTGGTGGTCGAAAATGCCTCGCCGGACAACTCCTTCGAGCGGCTCAGCCGGGAACTGCCGCAAGGGATCCGGCTGGTGCGCTCTGCAACCAATGGTGGATTTGGCGCCGGCGTGAATCTTGGCGCGGCGGCCTGTGATCGCGAGTTCATTCTGGTATTGAATCCGGATACGTACTTCGAAGACCTCAGTATTCAACAGGTTATCGAGCTGTTTGACCGGGAACCCGATGTGGGGATCGTCGGCCTTGATCTGGTCTATCCCGGTGGTGTGCGGCAATTCTCCGCTAGACGCTTTTATAGCCTGCTGGATGTTGTCGGACGCAGACTGCCGATTGGGCGTTACTGGCCGTTCAAGCCGCGTATTGACCGCCACATGATGCTATCGGCGTGGGACGCTGATCAGCCTTTCGAGGCCGAATGGGTAATGGGCACGGGGTTTATTGTGCGCCGCGCGTTGTTTAACAGCATCGGCGGCATGGATGAAGCCTATTTCTTGTACATGGAGGATGTTGACCTGTGCGCACGGGTTTGGCAGGCCGATTTTCGCGTCGTATGTGTTCCGGGTGTGAGACTGGTGCACGATCACCAGCGCACCAGTGCGGCCGGCCCGTTCAGTTGGGCCGGGCGCCTGCACCTGCAAAGTTCAATGCGGTTCAGGAAGAAGTTTCGTGTACCGCTGTTTCGACAACCGGGAATTACGGGGCTTTGGCGTTGAGTATCACTTACCCGCTAGTTGAGTCGTTTGCGACAGAGAGCCTGATATGAACATGCGTCATTGCGTTGTGCCGCGCATGCATCCTTTGCTGCGCTTATTTGTGATGGGGTTGTTTGCGCTGTTTTTCTGCGCACGGACATGGGCAATTCAGGGTGAACTCGTACCTGTCGCCGACGGCGGGTTCGAGGATGTAAAAAGCGCCTGGGTGGGCGGAAGCATAGTCAATACCGAGCGGCATGAGGGGGCGAAATCGCTGGCGCTTGCATCCGGTTTCGCTTATCAGGCACCTGCGGGCATGGTACCGATCAAGTCTGGGTTCGATTATCGGCTGCACCTCTGGATCAAGTGCGATGGCTGTAATGCCCATGATGTGGCGGTCAGTGCATTGCTCAGGGGAGAGGGTTTCAATGCCGCGAGCGGGAACTTCGGCCAAG